>JAGYNR010000115.1 GCA_018399715.1 Desulfobacterales bacterium
AGAAAACTGATGCGAATGGGATTGTTTACAGCACTGGCAATCGGTATCCATAATTTTCCGGAGGGCCTGGCAACCTTTCTTGCCGCCCTTCAGGACCCTGCTCTTGGTGTTCCAATTGCCGTTGCCATTGCGCTGCACAATATCCCGGAAGGAATCAGCGTTTCAGTTCCCATTTTCTATGCTACCGGAGATCGCCGAAAAGCGTTTATGTATTCTTTGTTCAGCGGCCTGGCTGAACCGGTAGGAGCCGGAATTGCCTATGTGGCGATTCGCTTTTTCGTTGCCGGGGAAGGCGGGGTGATTCCTCCCCAGGTGTTGGGAATTCTCTTTGGTGGTGTAGCCGGTATCATGGTATATATCAGCCTGGATCAACTGTTGCCGACCAGCAGAGCCTATGGTAAAGGACATGACAGCCTTTTCGGCTTAATCGCAGGTATGCTGGTGATGGCTTTAAGCTTGCTTTTAATGAAATAATCATGGGTTAAAATAAATACGTTTCAAAAGTCCGGTGAAGCATTTCTTTTGTTATGCTTAACCGGAAATAAGATGTTGGGACTTTGGTGTCGGCTTTTTCAAATGCTTTTGGGAAGTGGGCGGGTTCATCTGAGATGGTTTTTTTTCTGCCATATATTTATAATGACCAAACCAGGCTTTTATGACGGCATGAAAAAGAGTTGCCAGCGGAATGGCAAAAAAAAGCCCCCATAATCCCCATAAACCTCCGAAGACTAAAACAGCCACGATAATGGCTACCGGGTGAAGGTTCACCACGCCGGAAAGAAGAATGGGAACCAGCAGATTGCCATCCAGTCCCTGAATGATAGAATAGACAATGATAACCGTAACAAATTCAGAACCAATACCCCACTGAAAATAGGCAATCAGTCCTATGGGCAAATACATCACCGTTGCTCCGATATATGGAATAAGCACCGACAGACCGACAAACAAAGCAAGCAACAGGGCAAATTGCAGATTTAAAACGATAAAGGTTACATAACTGATCCCCCAAATGATCAGGATCTCCCACATTTTTCCCCGAATATAGTTTACAATCTGTCGATTGACATCACGCCACACTTCTGTAGCCAGGCTTCGGTGTTCAGGAAGAAATCCCATGCACCAGTTTAAAATTAAGGTTTTGTCTTTTAAGAAAAAAAAGACCAGAAGCGGAACCAGGATCAAATAAATAAGAATCGCAATAAAGCCCTTAACAGAAGCCATTGACCAGGACAAAAGACCTTGTGCCAATTTTGTCAGTTCGGAGCTCAAAAATTGGATAAGGCTTTTTATTTGTGCTTCTGAAATAAAATCCGGGTATTTTTGCGGCAGTTGAATCAATCCCTTCTGAACACCTGAAATCATATCGGGAAGCTCGTGGATCAGTTGTCCAATCTGCCTGGAGAGAATCGGCAGCAACCCCAGTATGATAATGACGACACACGCCATAAAAAACACAAAAACCAGCAAAACCGCAATCAGTCTGGGCAACCGGATTCGAATCAGCAACTCAACCAGGCCGTCAAGAATATACGCGATAATTAACGCGATCAGGGCGGGAGTAAGCATGTCTCCCAGCCAGAAAATGAATAAAAATCCGAAAAGTAACAGAAAGCCCAGGATAACCAGCTGAGGATCGGATAAATATCGGGTGAGCCAGTTTTTGATAAGCTGAATCATTATTTCGGTGTTCCGAAAACAGAACTATTGTAAAAAAATATAGCGATCTTTTCACTAAACTGAGCGATTTTCAAGTTTGCTGCAGATACAAGCAAGATGCCGCTTGTAACATAACGCTTCCAAAATTTTCTAACGCCCGGTTTAGGTTTCAGCTGGGTCGGAATCAACACCTGCCCTGTAAGGTATTTAAGGTATGGATAAACGCTAAAAAATGTTTGATTAAAATGCGCCCAAGGGTCTTTGAAACGTATATTTTGCTGGATCTACCACCAGTCGGTGGTAAGCCTCCTCTGCATTTCCTCCCATACCGGAAAACGGAGAAGATACAACAAATGCGGCGGTTCCCAAGGCAATACCTACCAGTCCCAAGGTTCTAACAAAGGCAAAATCAAAAACCATTTTTTCAGGAGTTCGGCCTTCGGTGGGCATCCTGCCGGAATATTGACTGTATTGCCCGTTTTCCATTCTTCCCGAATATGTTCCGGAAGTTTCAACAGGCATGATGGTTTCATATGGTTCGCCTTGAGCAAAAGCTGTGCCAATGGGTGCTATGATTAATCCGGCACTGATCAGCAGTGCGATAACCAAAAAATGTATTTTTCTTTCGATGTCGAACATATTGCCTCCTTAAGATTTGACTTTAGTTGAAGTTCACCTTAAATTTTTGCAATAGTTATTAACTTTTTTTATTTCTTACATAACATTAAGAAAAGCCTGAGAATGTGTCAAGCAAAATCGCATTTACCCTATGGCGACCGATTTAAGTAAAAAAAAATCCCTTGAGATTGCTGTTGCTTTACCGGTCTATGATACCTTTACTTACCAGGTAGCTGACGATCTCGTCGGTCAGGCGACTCCGGGAAAACGGGTTCTTGTTCCCTTTGGGAGGCGCACGGTTACCGGTTATATACTGGGGGAAACAGAGCCATTAACAAAAAAGCCGCTGAAAACCATAGAACATGTTCTTGATGAATATCCCCTTTTTACATCCGGTTTGATTCCTTTTTTTAAATGGATGTCTCATTACTATAAATACCCGATCGGAGAAGTTATTAAAACCGCTTTACCGCCGGGAATAAATCTTTATGAACAAAAAACGGTATCCATATGTCCGGAAGGTCAAAGAGTGCTGAAACAAAATGATCTTTTGCAGACCGAAAGAGAAATCTTGACATTACTGGCACATAACAGTTCATTGAGTATTAAAAAATTGTCGGAAATGCTGAACCAAAAAACACCTTATTACCTGGTCCGAACACTTGAGGATCGCGGCTGGGTGTCTTCATCGGTTGCTATGGTTGGCGGAAAAACAAAACACCGGATGCAGCGGTTTGTCTCTTTGGCAGATCCCAATTTTACGGAAAAACGAGCCAGGCTTTCCCCTGTAAAACAAAAAATTTTGGAAAATATCCAAAGCAATAAAGAAGTTTCGGTCCTACAGCTTAAAAAGGAAATTCCGACTGCATCCCGTTACCTGAAATCCCTTGAAACAGAGGGATATATTATGGTGACATTAAAAAAAGAATTTCGGGATCCATTGGGTGAACCTATATCTCCGGATAGCGCACCGGTTTTGACCGAAGAGCAGCAGCAGGCAGTTTCTCAAATTTTGGAAACATTAGAAAATGGGTTCCATGCATATCTTCTGGCAGGTGTAACCGGTAGTGGTAAGACGGAGGTATATCTTCAGCTGTCTGCAGAAGTGATCGCCAGAAAAAAATCTGTTTTGATACTGGTGCCGGAAATTGCGCTTATTTCCCAGATGGAACGCCGTTTTCGCGCACGGTTTGCGGACTCGGTAGCAGTGCTTCACAGCGGTCTGTCCGGAGGTGAACGCTTTGACCAATGGGTTAAAATTGTGTCTAATGATCTGAAAATCGTGATCGGAGCCAGGTCGGCCATTTTCGCACCTTTGGAAAACATCGGTCTGATAATCGTGGATGAAGAACACGATACATCTTACAAACAGGAAAGCGGTTTTAGATATAACGCCCGGGACATGGCGGTGCTTCGTGCAAAAATGGCTGCATGTACAATCATTTTAGGCTCCGCGACGCCCTCGGTACAATCCTGGTATAATGTTCAGACCGGTAAATTCCGGGTTCTATATTTAAAACATCGGATTGAAAAAAGGCCCCTGGCAACCATATCGATTGTAGACTTAAAAGAAACGCGGGATCCTCATGGCAGAAAATGTATCATTAGTCCTCAACTTCAACAAGCCATGAAAATGACCCTTGAGAAAAAGGAGCAGGTTCTGTTGTTTTTAAACCGCAGGGGATTTGCCAACTATCCGGTTTGCAGTGACTGCGGCGAACCGGTTCGGTGCGATAACTGTGAAATTACCCTGACGTTTCATAAAGCTGATAATGTCTATAAATGTCATTTTTGCGGTTTTACCCGGGCGCCGACCGACGGATGTCCCTCATGCGGATCTCTACGGATTATACAGCTAGGCCTGGGTACAGAAAAATTGGAATCTATCGTGAAATCTATTTTTCCTCAGGCATGTGTGGCCCGTATGGACCATGATACTACCCGTCGAAAAGGGTCTGTTCTAAGACTTTTAAAAGAATTGAAAAATAAATCTATCGATATTTTGATCGGGACCCAGATGGTTGCAAAAGGGCATGATTTTCCCAATATCACGTTGGTCGGTATTATCTGTGCCGATCTTTCTTTAAACTTTCCGGACTTTAGGGCAGGAGAGCGGACATTTCAAATGCTTGCCCAGGTAGCAGGCCGTGCCGGAAGAGGCCAACTGCCGGGTAAAGTAATTCTTCAAACATACAATCCGAATCATTTCAGCATACTGGCGGCCAGAGACCAGGATTTTAAACGGTTTTACCACAAGGAAATTGTTTTTCGGCAAGCCTTGAAATATCCGCCTTTTTCACGGTTGGTGCAACTGGGCATATCCGGAAAAAATAAAGAAAAAACAAAACGGTTTGCCAAAAATTTAGGTCATTATCTTCAATCAATGAAAAAAAGCCATCCGAATTTTGCAACCATACAAATACTTGGGCCTGTCGAGGCCCCGCTGATAAAAATCGACAGATACTTTAGGTGGCAGATTCTGCTGAAAAGTTCGGAAACGAATTTGCTTCAATATTTTATCTCAAAATTGATTTACGAAGAAAAAGCCCGTCTTTCCGGCAAAGAGGTGAAAGTCGTCGTAGATGTAGATCCATTCGATATGATGTGATGCCTGTTTACACATCCATGGAAAATTATTATGATCAGTATTCAGAAGGCCGGGGACCTAAAAACCGAACGTTATCGTTGATAAAAGGATTGATATCATGACCGATCGACTTTGTCTCAAAGACACCATGACCGACAGAAAAAAAATATTCAAGCCAAGAAAGAAAGGGAAAGTTAGGCTGTTTACCTGCGGTCCGTCGATTTATAATTTTCCTCATATCGGCAACTACAGAACCTATATTTACGAAGATATTCTTCAAAGGTATCTGGAGTACTTGGGATATACCGTCGACAGAGGCATTAATTTTACGGATGTGGAGGATAAATCTATCCGGGAGGCCAGAGACAAAAAAATTACGTTGCAGGAGTTGACCCAGCCTGTAGCGGATCGCTTTTACGATGATTGCAAGCTGCTTCAGATAAAAATGCCGGAATGTATTCCGCGTGCCTCCACAACCATAGACCAGGCAGTTTATTTAATCGAACTGTTGATAGAAAAAGGTTTTGCTTACCGTCACGGAAAAAACGTTTATTTTGATCCTTTAAAATTCAAAGGATTCGGGAAATTGTATGGCCTGGATATGAGCCGGTGGCCCCCCCAAAAAATCCGGTTTCATAAAGATACGTATCCGGGACAACGGTGGAACCTGGGAGACTTTATTTTGTGGATGGGCCGTCAGGGAAATGATGAAAATGAAATATATTGGAGGACGTCACTGGGCGATGGGCGCCCTTCGTGGAACATACAAGATCCCGCTGTTATTACCCAATACCTGGGATACCAGGTAGATATCAGTTGCGGCGGTGTTGACAATCTTTACCGTCACCATGATTATAACATTGCAGTCATCGAAGCCATATCCGGCAAACAATTTGCCGGCTACTGGCTGCATGGGGAACATGTACTGGTTGATGGAATCAAGATGTCCAAGAGTCGCAAAAATGTTGTATATTTGCAGGATTTGCTGGAAAAGGGCTATGAACCTTATCATATCCGTTTTTATCTTGCTTATGAGCACTATCGGAAAAAACTGAATCTTAATGAAAAAGAACTTCAATTGGCTCGGGGAAAAGTGGATACATTCAGGGAGCTGGTTGGACGGATCTCTCAAGACAACGGTCAATCTGACAATCAGACAGCTTCTTTGATCAGCGGATTGACATCCGGTTTTGAAAAATTCATGAATGACGATCTTGATGTAAAAGGTGCCTTTGAAGATCTTTATAAAACAATATCTAAACTGGCAAAATTACAAATCTCCGGAAGACTCGGGAAAGCAGAGAGCAAGCACGTGATCGAACAAATAGAAAAAATAGATTCGGTGTTACAAATCCTATAATATGATGATGTTATAACGTATCCGGCACCTTACTTTTTTTACAGGCAGACGGTTTCATCCTTTTCGGGCAGAAAAACTCATCGTTTCTGCCCTCGGATGAAATGAAAATTTCACGAGTGGTCAGGGCGTAGACATCCCTTTGCTGTTTTTAAGAGGAAAAAGATTGTGGACCATAGAATACCGTGACTGTTTTTCCAGAATTTGACGCCTTAGAATAAGCAGTTGATCCAAAACCTTGTTTCTTTTTCCAAGATGAAGAACGCACTCATCATTTGAAGGATTGATGCATTTAGGTTCAGTCAAAAGTTCCACCATTTCATAGACCAAATTTTCAGAAATCTGAACGCTCATACCTAACACCCCCTTTCGAATTATATTGGTTATCATTTTTTTGATTCTTCCAGATCAATTAATGTATGGAAATATTTTATTTCCTGAATCAATATTCCTTCTTATCATATGAAATTATTTCAAGTCAAATGTTTTTTAAAAAAAATTTAATCTATCGATGGATATTCAAATGGGTTGCAGTTTTTCATAACTGACAGAATGCATTGTTTGTGTTATGATATTTTTAATATACCTGAGATTTTTGAGAATAATTATTGACAATTTATCGTAAAAAGC
>JAGYNR010000116.1 GCA_018399715.1 Desulfobacterales bacterium
TAATCCTGGTGTGTTCGTTATAAAGGCTTGCGTCCAAGAAAAGACTCGATTTTTAATTCGCTTCGAATTCCCAGGCGTGTGAGTGAGAAGTCATAGCGTACCGGATCATGGGGCACGAGGCGTTTAAAGGCGTTGGTAACCTCAAAGGCCGTCTTGATATCGGGTTGCCGGCGGCAGGTCATTTCTATTTCAGAGCATATCCGGTACATATGGGTATCGAGGGGCACAATCAACTGGGAAGGTGTACAGATACTTTCCCATCCACCCGGATCCACTGCATCGTTTCTGGTCATCCATCGCAAAAACAGGTGAAGACGTTTGCAGGCGCTTGTTTTCTCCGGGTTAGCTATCAGGTGCCCCGGATCAGAGGGACAATGCTGAAGCAGTCGGGAGATAAAAAAAGACAATCCGTTTATGACCGTTTCATCCTTTTCTCCCATACCCGCCCCGAAACATTCCCCCAAGGAGCCGTATTCTTTCAAAAGTCCTTTGATACCCATCAACAAGGCCGTCATATGCTCAGCAGTTGCAAAGCGGTGGACAAATGCGGCCAGGCGGGATTTAATGTCTTCAAATGTACCGTAGCGCAATGTTGCCGACGGATGTTTTCCCAATATTTCCAAAACAAAAGAAACGCTTTTTAAAATCTGCGCTACTTTGCCATAGGCCAGGCTTGCCCCGATCAGACCTACTATTTCACGGTCACGGATATCAGGAAAGCGATAGAGAAATTCAAGCGGATCCGGGTGAACATACTCCCGATGGTTATACTGCTGATAAAGTTTATCAAGTCTGTGCTTTAATTGTTTGTGAGTCGATACAGAAATCATAATGCCGTAAAAAAAAGAGACATATTTTTGATGTATAGCGTGGCCCTCTCCGGTGGCAATGTAGCGCAAAAAATTGCCATCCGGTGAAAGGCTTGGTTCGGTCTAATATGCGCCATCAATTTGCAGTGCAATTTTTAATGCATGTTCTAAATATTTCAATTTTTCGGCAGATAATTGGCCGATAAAATTGGTTAGCATGGATTTGGGCATGCTGATTAACTCATCACAATGAATAGCACTGTCGTGCTTAAGGCCCTCCTCGATCCCGACAGGAACCTGTGTTGATAGGCCATCATAAGAAGTGTATATTGGAGCGCAAATAACTGTCGAAAATTTAGATTCAATCAAAATTTGTCGACTTACAATAATAAAAGAGCGATATTTTTTGGAATCGCGTGATGAGGGGCGTTTGACCCTATATAAATTGCTCCGCCTCATATAGGAATCTGATAACCGAGTACATCGTCGGCTTCACTATTAAGCGTATCTGCATTTTTATTTATTATTTCAAGATCACGTTGTTCAGCCTCTTTTTTTTTAAGCTGTTCAATAAAAAAACGGGCTGCGGTCTCTAAAAATTCTGATCGACTTCTGTACGCTCCAATATGTAAGTCAATGGCTTTTAATATTTCGTCGGATAATGTTATTGATGTCTTTATTTTCATACTACTAACATACCTCCATTTATACCGCCTATCAATAGCTTTATGACCGAACGGAAAAGCTATGGGATGTCGCCATGGAACAACACGTCCTAGGTCGATAAAATTTCCAATGGTCGGCTGGCATTGGGCTATTCCGATTACGGTCCCTACTTATTGAGCGAAGCCGCGGCCAAGGTAACCCGCGTCGTTTTGAACGGGAAGGGGGGTGATCCGTGTTTCGGCGGCTCCAAAAACATCCCCATTACGACTCATCCAACAATTCCATCCGCACAGATTGATATTTTTTGTCACCTTTTGCTGTTGATTTTTTGCATTATCAAGGTTATGCCTTGCGAGAGTCAATTTTTTGGTTTGATCTTTTAAGGGAGGTTTTATGAGAAGCATTACGTCCATTGGAACCAGCACCCAGATTTGTGCAATCATCGGAAATCCCGTTCAGCACAGTCTTTCACCGGCTATTCATAATGCAGCTTTCCAGGAGCTGGATCTTGACTTTGTGTATGTGGCCCATCGGGTTGAAGATGTAAAAAACGCAATTGCCGGGATGAGGGCACTGGAAAATTTCAGGGCTATGAGTGTTACCATTCCTCATAAAGTCGAAGTAATGAAATACCTGGATTCTGTCAATAAAGTGGATCGGGAAATCGGTGCTATTAACACAGTGATCAATGACCTGGGTACGTTGCGGGGCATGGGAACAGACGGCCCCGGAGCCTTAAACGCTATTTTGAGTGCCGGGATCAATATGGATAAAATAAATGTTTTAATGTTGGGCTCGGGCGGGGCGGCCCGGATGATCGCCTTTACACTGGTACATCAGACCGGGCTGGGGCATCTGGCTATTTTGGATATTGATAAAGCGATGCTCGATGCACTGGCCGGCGATCTTATCTTACAGGGAGAAATTCCAATCCACGCAAATTTGTTAAATGACAACACTTTGGCTGAAAATATGGAAACTGCCGATTTGATTATCCACTGTACACCCATGGGCATGCATCCTAGGCAGGACGTTTCCCTGATTGCTCCTGAGCTGTTCAGACAGGAACAAACCGTTTTTGATATTGTATACACGCCTATGGAGACAAAATTGCTGAAGGACGCTAAATCAAAGGGCTTGCAGGTCATATCTGGAGTGGAAATGTTCATCAACCAGGCGGTTTTGCAGTTCGAACAATTTACCGGTAAAACTGCTCCCGTTGACGTTATGCGGCGGGTGGTGATGGAGCATCTGAAATCATGAATATCGTACTCATCGGGTATAGGGGAACAGGAAAAAGTGTCGTGGGAGAAATTTTAGCAAACCGTTTGCGGATGCCCTTAATGGGTATGGATGCTAAAATCGCAGAAACCGCTGGCAAGTCCATTCCGCAAATTGTGGAGGAGCTTGGTTGGAATGGATTTCGGGATTTGGAGTCAGCAGTTGTGCAAAATCTCACCGGACAGGACAGTCTGGTTATTGATACCGGAGGCGGTGTTATCGAGCGTCCTGAAAACGTGGAAATTTTAAAAAAAAACGGACGGGTTTTCTGGCTAAAGGCGACGGTTGCGACAATCCTTGCCAGAATTGAGGATGACACGCAGCGACCGGCATTGGTGAATGGTCAGACATTTACCGAGGAGGTAGCCCTAGTGTTGGAAGCAAGGAGGGAAAAATATGCGGCAGCCGCTGACGTTGCAATCGACACAGACGCGCTAACGCCGGAGCAAATTGCGGATAAAATAATGAACAGCTTGTAACCATTATTTTAACTTTTCTCTATTTTTCGGAAGCTTGACTCTGATAACTGGAAACGGATGCCATGGCTTTTATCATGACCTCCTTGATAGGAATATTTTTTTCGGCAGCGATTCGTTTGCAGTCCTCATATTCGGGAAAAATATTGAGTACTTTTCCACCTTTGATTCCGGAAATTTTAAACCGCATGGGACCATACGGCGTTTGTATTTCTTTGATTTTTCTGTCAGCCTTTATCCGATCATCAATATGCCAGCGAAGACCAATGGATGTTGTTTCACGAATCAGGATGTCAGCTACAACTGTGACCATTTCAAAACTACACAGCACTGTCACCAATGTCCCCGGACGATTTTTTTTCATATATACAGGAGTCAGAAAAATGTCCTTGACTCCCATATTTAACAGTTTTTCCATGATATACTGATAAATCTGAGGATTCATGTCGTCAATAACGGTTTCGATGACAGCGACGCGTTCGGTATCATAGCCTTCCCATTCGATAGCCTGTTCCCCGACAGAAACTCTGAGCAGATTGGGTATAGCGGGTTCCGATCGGCCTGCACCGTATCCGATGGTCTCAACGGTCATCCCGGGCATGGGACCGAAGCTGCTGGAAAGGGTGGTGAGAATGGCTGCACCGGTAGGAGTTAACAGCTCTCCTTTGACACCTGTTGAATAGACGGGCTTTCCCCTGATCAATTCCAGGGTTGCCGGAGCCGGGACCGGAAGGGTTCCGTGCGCACATTCCACCATTCCGGAACCTACATGAAGTGATGAGCAATAAACAGCATCAACCCCCAAAGCTTCCAGACCCGCCACACTGCCGACAATATCGATAATCGTATCCATGGCGCCGATTTCATGAAAATGAACCCGGTCCGGGGAAACATGATGTACTTTGGCCTCAGCCTCGGCAAGCTTGGTGAATATTTTGATTGTCATTTCTTTGATGTTGTCCGAAAGGTCACTTTTTTTAATAATATCTTTGATATCGGACAGGCAACGGTGATAGTGGTGATGGCGCTCATCAATTATTACGATGGCCTGGCTGCCGGAGATACCTTTCTTGACAGTTTTTTCTACCCTCAGGTCATAGTGGTCAAGATGAAGTTTGTCAATTTCAGCCTTCAGGGTTTTCAATGGAAGTCCGGCATCCAGAAGAGCTCCCAGAATCATGTCCCCGCTGGCTCCCGCAAAGCAGTCAAAGTAAGCGATTTTCATTCGGCGGTGATCCTTTTGATAACCAAGTTGCTTTATGGTTTTTCTGATACGTTTTGTATCGCCATTTTATTGATTAAACCGGCCTGGTATCCGGCACCGAAACCATTGTCGATATTCACGACTGAGACCCCGGCGGCACAACTGTTAAGCATGGACAACAGCGCTGCTATCCCACCGAAGCTTGCGCCGTAGCCGATACTGGTGGGAACGCCGATAACCGGGCAGGAAACCAGGCCGCCCACTACCGATGCCAGGGCGCCCTCCATACCCGCTACTGCGACTATAACGTTGGCAGTGAACAGGTCATCACAGGCATTGAGAAGACGATGTATACCTGCCACCCCGACATCATAGATGCGTTTAACCTTATTTCCAAGTATTTCCGCTGTAACAGCGGCCTCTTCAGCAACCGGAATATCGGATGTTCCTGCACTGACCACAATGATTTTTCCGAGATGCACCACTGTCTCAGGGTTAATCACAACAATTCGGGCCAAATCGTTATAGTCACAGTTTATTTCCGTTTCCTTAATGGCCTGGTATATTGTGTCACTGGCCCTGGTAGCGATAACGTTTCGATGATATTGGGAAATATGTTTTACGATTTCTTGAATCTGATAGGGTGTTTTCCCCTCGCAATAAATGATTTCCGGAACTCCGGTGCGGATGCATCGGTGATTGTCTATTTTGGCATATCCCAAATCCTCGAAAGGTAGACGCTTCAACGCATGTATAGCTTCATCCGGATTGATCTGTCCGTTTTGTACCCGACAAAGAAGTTCTCTTAAAAACTTGCTGTCCATGTTTTTTTTCTTTTAGAGTCTCTTTTTCCCAATGGTCCGATTTAGACTTCCCGGACTGTATCCTTCAAGATCCAGTGCTATAAATTGAAATCCAATGGATTTTAAATACTGAACAATATTGCTTCGAAAATCTTTTGCATTCATTTTCGAAATGTCATCCGGATTCAGTTCAAGACGGGCAATATCACCATGATGGCGAACCCTTAATTGGGGTGAAAGCCCTGTTTTGCGCAGAAACGTTTCGGCACTATCAACCTGCTTCAGTTTTTTGGCTGTAATCTCATGATAATAGGGAATTCTTGAGGCCAGGCAAGCGCAAGATGGTTTATTCCATGTCGGCAAATCCAGCCTTTTGGAAAGTCTCCGGATATCTTTTTTGGTTAAACCGGTTTCTTCAAGAGGGCTTTGAACCCCTAGCTCACGAGTTGCCGCACTTCCGGGACGAAAGTCAAAGCAATCATCTGCGTTCTGTCCGTCAATCACTATCGAAAAACCGTATTTTCTTGCTATTTCCCAAATTTTCCTGAACCGGCTTTTTTTACAAATATAACATTTGTTGGGTGGATTGTTAACAAATTCCGGGATAGTAAGTTCCTGACTGATGATCTCAATATGGTGAACTCCGAAAGTTCCGGCATAATTTTTGGCATCCGTTATGTCATGGCTGGGTGTAGTTTCCGACACCGCGGTTACAGCCAAGACATTTTCAGTCCCCAACACATCTTTTGCTACTTTCAGCAAAAAGGTGCTATCCACACCACCGGAAAAAGCGATAACCGTCTTTTGAAGCGTTCTTAAATTATTTTTCAGCCGTTCAAATTTTTCTTGGGTCTTTTTTTGGCAGTTTATCATTTTTATCAGGTTTTCAATTTTTTGCCGCGTTTCTTAATAACTGAATGAATTTTTAACCCATAAATCGGCAGCCACAGCAAAACAGCGATGGCATTAAAAATAATGATGGGTAATGCTTTGATTAAAAGTCCATATACTGCCCATGTGGTCAATCCTGCTAGCAGCATACTCATAAAGCTAAGACTTAAACTTTTTACATCTTTGGTGGTGTAGGAATAATACAATTGCGGTGATGCGCTGAAAGTTGTCAGTATGCCCGCTATAAATCCAAGAACATCAATACAGGTCATATACGTCCTCAGTTCAATGAAAAAACTATCAGGGGTAACCTTGAAATCTATCCCTGCGGTTGAGATATGATATTCATGGTATCAGTTCTTAACCCTGCCTGTTGCCAGCCTGAGCGGGTTCCGGTTCTATCAAACAAATCAAAGTAAATCACTTTGAATCAAAAAAAAGGTCATAGATAATAGAAAGTGTACCTGATTTTTTTTAAATGTCAAAATCAGAATTGCTGTCGTAAGGATTTTTAATCTTGATTTTTTAAGTATCAATTTATAAAATTATTTGTTTATATATTTTATATGGTAATCTTAAAATA
>JAGYNR010000117.1 GCA_018399715.1 Desulfobacterales bacterium
CGGTATTGCCGGCATAACTGCCGTAGAGATAGGCAAACAGAACGGGATATCGTGACAATATATCCGGTGCAACGTGTTTTACCTTTTGGGGGAGAGGCAGAGACATTGTTCGTCCTTATATTTTGCTGGGGTAAGTCAATGTTTATACTGGAATTATCATTTTACCGCTTCCGCGTGTCAAGGTTTATCGGCGATGGGAGGCGGTGACCCCATCTTTTATCCGCTTTACGTGGCCGCGGCCGAGGCATTTGACTTTATAAAAGTTTTAAGTGATTAAGGCAATTGGCGGATGCGCTGACGCTTATCCGCCCTACGATTTATAGATTCCGGATCCCCGGATCAAGTCCGGGGCAGGCTTGGCCGGAATGACGGCGGTGGTTTTATTGAACATTACCGGCCATCAGTTAGGGTTCATATTCGCATGTAAAAAGAGACTGTAGCGGAATTTTTTTCGTTGCATCCAGTATCTCAATACCGACGGTCTTTCCTACTGCGTTGGAAATTATCGAGTTTTAAGGGGTAAGGGTTACAAGCACGCCCATGGTACTACCGGTACTTGTGCGGTTTTACCAACCGGTATGTCCCCCCTGTAAAGGATCAGGCCGGCTGGGGTTGTTTTCGATGAAAAGCCCGGCCATTTACTGATGCCGGACGTCATTTTGGTGTTCCAGGTTCTGGCGGATTTTATCTCAATGGGCAGGGGCGCCGGGGTTCTGTCTACTATCAGATCAATTTCATTACCTGTCTGGTCCCGCCAGAAATAAAGCGGCGGGATGACGCCCACATGATGAAGACGTTTATAAAATTCGCTGATGATAAAGGTCTCAAAAATGCTGCCGAACAGGGGGTGATGTTGCAGCTGACCTTCATCCCGGATCGACAGCAGAAAGCAAAGCAGACCGGTATCCGTAAAATAAAGTTTAGGTCTTTTAATGATGCGTTTTTTAAAATTCTTAAAATACGGCGGCAGCATGAATACGATGCCGCTTGTCTCCAGCAGGGAAAGCCATTTTTTGGCCGTTGGCTGGGAAACGCCTACGGCATTGGAAAGGGCCGCATAATTCACCACCGAACCGGACATGGAAGCACAAAGCTTGAGAAAATTTTCAAAAAGCTTGAGGTTGTCCACATTGACCAGATGCCGAATGTCTCTTTCAACATAGGTGGCGACATAGTTTTCGATCCACTTGCCCGCCTCCAGATTTTTATCATGAATCCGGGGATACATACCTGTCAGCAGAATCTGATAAATATCAAGATGACCTGTTTGCCCGACGCGCTTTGACTTTATAGAAAAAATGGAATCAAAATCCGTATCCAATGTCAGGCCGTACAGTTCATCTACGGTAAACGGGTAAAGATGAAAATTAATAATCCGGCCGGCCAGGGACTGAGTAATCTTTTCCATGAGCAGAAACTGTTGTGAACCGGTGAGTACATAAGTCGCGGCGGATTGATCATCCAGGTCGACCCGCTCCTGCAAATAGGAAAAAAGGTCAGGTACCCGCTGGATTTCATCCAAAATAAGGTGCTTGCCGTGGTCGTCCAGAAACCCGCGGGGATCCTCCTCGGCCATGTGGCGGATATCCAGGTTTTCCATGGAAAGGTATTGATAATCCGGGAACAGGTGCCGCACCAAGGTGGTTTTTCCACTCTGCCGTGGCCCCACCACCGCGATGACAGGATATTGGCGGCGGTATTTGTTAACCTGTTTTTCAATAGTGCGCTTGATCATCGTTTTGGCAGATTTTTTTTGACAAATATAAAGTTGGATTTTAGTTTTGTCAATGTTTTTCGGTTGAGGTTTTAAGGGATTAAGGATTACTGCCTTATGATTTCAGGGCAATTGGTGGATGCGCTGGCGCTTATCCACCCTACTACTACAACTACTGGATCCCGGATCGGGGTCCGGGATGACAGGTGTGGGGGCGCTGGCGCTTATGCACGTTTTATGGATTCTCTTTTCTATGTCCGTTTGGATGTCGTTTTCATCAGTTTTCCACTTTGTATTGTGTGTCGCTATCATAAGGGACGCGCCCATCGCCATGGAATTAAGACCCTTTTATTTGCTGTGCTGGGTGATTGTCGAAGTTCAGTTTAGGTCTCAATAAAGATATCGCGGCGGGCACGATTACCCAGGTTGCAAAGAATTGGGGCGCCCCAGCAGGATATCTTTGGCGATCATCTGAATGAACTGATTCAGTTTCTGATAATCTACCGGCTGCGTCCATTTTATTGTCCGGAACACATCGGCGGGGATATCATTACACAACTTTGAAATCGCGACAGGCTCCACCCACAAATCTTTTTGCCGGGCCTCTTCGATAATTTCTTCCCAATCAAACGGATATCTTTCGGCAATAAAGATGATATCGGCAAAATCTTTGGCTTCCTGCCGGCTCAGGGCACAGATTTTATTGGATAAGATATTCCGCCAGCTATCGATACGCGGAAAGATGGCACTTTCAAGGAGTTTACCGAAATGAGCTTCAATATCGTTGACAAAATCCATTTTCAGGCGCAGTTCGTCCTGCTGCAGAAAAATCCGTATAAAATCATCTGCTCTGGCGCCGAGATCAAACCGCCAGGCACTTTTTCTGAGAAAACCGATAATGGTTTCCACCTGTGTTTGAAAGTCTGCGGCGTCATTGATAAAAAAATCCAGATCATCGGAATAGCGGTGGTCCATATATACCCGGCTTAAAGCGGTTCCGCCCGTTAAATAAAAGCCGGTTGTCAAAGATCCAATCGATTTCAAAATCGTATCCTGAAACGGATACAGTTTATTGATATAAAACGGATCGGACATACTGATATTTTTTTTGCAAATCTTTTGGAAAAATCCCCTGAAGCACCTTGTCCTGAAGCAGGAAACGCATTTTGTCAGCCGGTAAAATTTTCAAGATCGTATACCAATCAAGGGTGGTAAGCATACGCCGGTAGATATTCGTTTCTTCAACCGGGCATTCTTTGTGCCCGGGCTGGTTATACAAAACGGCGTAAATCTCTTCCGCGGATATCTGCAAATCCCAGTACAAATTAGACAGTATGTTTAGTTTTTGTTTTTTGGGTAAGGGTTTCATGTTTTTTCACCGATCGGGTTTTAAATGGTCATATATTTCTTATTTTCTCGTAATGTCGGCCGCCGGCCATTCAATTTCATGGCGGGCACGGTGGCCCGCCCTACAAGTCCTAAAAGCTATTGACCGCTTGGAAGCATTTCAAACCCGGCAGCTATAAAATGTTTATCGGCTGTCAATGCCGTTGTGATACCAAATTCTTTCATCAGCACAAAACTTGTACAATCGGTAAAAGAAAAGGATTGACCCCGCCAGCCGAAGAATCATTGAATGGCTGGGATGGGGGATGGTCCTAGTTTCCCTGGTTTATTGGTTACATCTGGGATGATGAAAATTATCCCAAAATTGATTTGAGTTTTTATAGCAGTTTTATTCCAAGATTGACATTTTTTAACACATAAGTTTAGGTTATAGGGTGCCACGGGCGAAGCGAAGCTTGCCCGTGTAGAGCTTCTATCTGTAGGGCATACACGGTCAAGGCTAACGCCTTAGCCCGTGGCACCCATGCTGAAACCTGAAACCTTTCAGCGGAACAAAAATTTAGATGAATTTTCAGGCCAATTTCGAAATAATTTTCATCACCCCAGATCGATGGGAGGGCCGGCGTGGGGGTGATCAGAAGTTACGAAACCGAGGGTTAAAAATGTTGGAATGAATTTATGTCTATTTTATTTCCAAAATTTTTAACGCTCGGTTTTGGTCAGAATTTCAAGCGCTTTATCATAATCGTAGTGTTTAATAAAGTTTTCAATCTCTGAATAGTTTCGCCACTGTGCAGCCCCTTTCAAGCGAAAAAGGATACGGTTAGTTTTTTCGGGATCGGCCTGTCCCAAAGCTTCAGCCAGCTTATCTAAAAGGTCCCTGAAAAGATGATCATCCATGACATCATCCGAGACACCCGTATCCAATGAAGATTCAGCGGTATCTACCCTTTCCAGCTTTGCAATGGAAGATAAAACAACACCAAGGGTTTCACTAACTGATTTTACCAGCGGTTTTAACACTGACCGGTCTGAAGAATTCCTGGCGGCATCTTCTAATTTTTTCGCTGCCAACTGCAAATCCCTGGCCCCAATGTTACCACCACTGCCCTTTAAATTGTGAGCTAACATAACCATACGGTTTGTATCGTTATTATCAAGTGCCTTTTGAAGCGCTTCGGCGGTATCAAGGTTATTTTTGCGAAAATCATAAAGAATGCTTTTGTAAACCGATGGCTCAATACCTGTATGGTCGAGCGTCTCCTGGATATATATGCCGGGAACCTGTTCAGGAAGTTTCCGGGTATCCATTTTGGACATTTGGGTATTTGTTTCAAATTCAGCGCTCCTTGACACTTCCTCCGAAACAGGACGTCTGTTTTTCAGCAGCAGCCACAATTCCTGAAAAAGGAGAGATTGATCCACCGGTTTGGCAACATACCCATCCATGCCGGCGGCCATGCATTTTTCCTTATCTCCCCGCATGGCATGAGCGGTCATGGCAATTATCGGAAGATCGGTCAACGATAATTCTGTACGAATTTTCCGGGTTGCCTGGTACCCGTCCATTTTCGGCATCCGAATATCCATTAAAACAGCATCATACGTCTTGTTGAGAACTTTCTCCACCGCTTTTTGTCCGTTTATGGCTGTATCTGTAATGATTCCCGCATTTTTGAGTATCGCCACCGCAATCTGTTGATTGATAGGATTATCTTCCACCACAAGAACTTTGAACCCCTTTAACCGCTGTTTGTATACAGATATATCAGCTGTCATCACCTGCTTTCGGGGCGATAATGTTTGATCGGGTTCCTTGCCGAAGGCAGCCATGATTGCATTGAACAAGGTAGTCCGATAAATAGGTTTGATTAGAAATCCCTGAATACCGATCTTTTCAGCCTCCACTTTTTCCATATCACCGGCAAATGCACTCATCAGAATGATGGGAGGAGAGATTGCCGTCGTCTCCCGAATCCGTCTTGAAACTTCCAGGCCGTCTATTTCCGGAAGAAGCCAGTCAATCAAGATCAGATCAAAAGCTGTGCCTTGTTGTTGCCTGTTTTTAAACATTGTGAATCCTTTTTTCCCGGATTCGGCGACCTCATAGGTAAATTCAAACGACTCCAGATAATAACCAATGATGTTCAGATTCTCCTTACAATCATCAACAATCAGCACGTGAAGGTCTTTAAGTTCCGGAGGTATCCTGAACTTGGTTACCGGTTGTGATTCCTGTTGGTGAAGCTGAACGGTAAAGCTAAAAGTGCTGCCTTTGCCGGGCTCACTTTCCACCCAAATCCGCCCGTTCATCATCTCAACAAGTTGCTTACATATGCTAAGGCCAAGTCCGGTGCCTTCATAGCGGGGAGTATCAGAATCATCGGCTTTCATAAACGGTTCGAATAAATTTTTCAGATAATCTCTGGAAATACCGATACCGGTATCTTTTACCCACATGGTGAGTGCAACCATTTTGTCTGGAAGATCAGAGGCCTTTGCACCGATTAGTATAAATCCCCCTTTCTCGGTAAATTTTACGGCATTTCCCACCAGATTGGTCAATATTTGCTGAAGACGCATGGGATCACCAATCAATGCTTTTGGGACTTTGGAATCCATATTTACCAACAGTTCGATACGTTTGGCTGAAGCACTGTAAAAAAAAAGTTCCACCACCCGGTCAACAATTTCATCCAGCATAAACGGGCGGGATTCAATATTAAACTTGCCCGCCTCAATTTTTGAAAAATCCAAAATATCATTAATCAGGCTCAACAAAGATCGTGCACTGGTAAGTATCATTTTCAGATATTGGCTGACCTTGGGAGAAAGCGGTTCATTTATCGCCAACTCCGCTGCAGCGATAACCCCGTTCATCGGGGTTCGGATATCATGGCTCATGTTGGCCAGAAATTTACTTTTCGCCTTGGTTGCTTCCTCAGCGGTCTCCTTGGCTTTTCTCAATTGTTCCTCGATTTTAAGACGCTCTTTGACCTCTTCGGCCAGTTTTCTTTGAGATGCCATAATATGGTCGTTGAGCCTGAGGACAACCAGGGTAAAAACAATAATTCCGATAAACACGAACCCCGCAAAAATAAGCCAATGACCATACTGCCGAATGACATCCCGGAAAGTGATATTACCCATATCCTGATAAGGTCTCAGCTTGAGGAAACGCAAACATTCATGGACCGGTTGATAGTTCTGGGGGATAGTCCAGCCGCCGTAATTGCCTGATGTTGCCGCTATTGAATCAGGGGACATCCGGATTAAAGCCACTGTCACCAATTCTGCAAGTTTATTTGAAACGCCCGGAAGCCTGGCCATCGGCCACTCCGGATACAAGCGGGTAGAATGAAGAAACGGAAAATCAGGGTCATTATCAGCCAGGCACTTCATC
>JAGYNR010000118.1 GCA_018399715.1 Desulfobacterales bacterium
TAGTGTTGTTGAACGGGTATGCGACCACGCTTTTTTCCCTGTGGTGGTGGTTAGCGATCCGAAATCCATCAAAAAGGAAAAAGCTGTCTGATATTCCGCTTTTTTATACAAAACATAATGAGCACATGAACAAACAAAAGGAGGTAAAACATGAGTCAACTGATAGCGGTTGCATTTGATGACCCGCACAAAGCCGAGGAAGCCCGCATTGATTTGTTGAAATTAGGACATGAAGACCTGGTGGACTTGGAGGAAGCCGTCGTCGTCGTTGTAGACAATGAAGGCCAGGTGAGGTTTCATCATTCACATCATCTGGCACTGCCGGTTGCCCTGAGCGGTGGTTTTCTGGGAACCCTGGCAGGTTTGATCATACTCAATCCGGCGCTTGCGTTGATCGGTGGAATAACAGGTACCGCGGTTGGAGCGATAGCGGGTGCATTGAGAGATGTGGGTATCCAGGAAGATTTTATGAAAGCGTTATCCGAAAATCTCCAGCCGGGTTCCTCGGCATTGTTTGTTATGATTCGAAAGGGCAAGCTAGAAAAAGTCAACGAAGAGTTGAAAAAATACGGCGGTGAAATACTTCAGACGACGCTTGCTCATCAAAACGAAGCTAAACTGAGAGAAGCGCTCAAAAAAGTCAATGAATCATAGGTGGTGTATAACATCTGGAGCCCTATCACTCGATATTCAAGTTTTTAGGAAATTTGTTTAAATCCAAGGTTTTAAAAAAAATTTGACCACAGACATACATTGAGTATTCCAAGGATCAAAATTTTTTTCCAACGACGGAGGGGGCAAATTAACAAAAACTTGAACATCGGGTATCAAAATTGCCTATTGATAAAAGGTGACGAAGCAGTTCTAAAGATAATATATGGCTTGCTGATAACGGGAATGCTTGACAAATTACGAAAAAAATACTCACAATTTTTAAATCGTCCTCCTGGTAAACGTTTTATCAGAGAATATGAGCGAAACGAAGTACTGAGAAAAAATCAGCCGGGATGGAAATCAAAGATTTACATAGGATTTGGAATTTTATTGATCTTGATGGGTTTTTTGATAGGGCTCTTCCCGGGAGCTCCCGGTATTTTACTAACATTTATGGGTTTTCTTATTGTCTCGGCAAGATCCGTTATTGTAGCGAAGATTTTGGATTTAATCGATCTACTGATACATTTGATCAGAAAAAAAATTAAATCACATCTAACCTCGTAATAAACTGCAAAGTTACAACCTCAAATTTTCATTGTTGATCCCAATGCTGATTTCCCTGTTCATTTTTTAATATCCCCAAACACCTAACGTTTCACTTCCTCTGACACTAAATCCTTTCGATATCTGACCAGGGAAAATGGTTTTGGTGAAATTACATTGCCTTATTTTTTCAAATACATGAAATGCCTTATTTATTCTGCCACTCGATTTTGTAAAATTTTTACAGTAAGGAAATAGAAATAAATTGATACAGAAAGGAAGGATCGTCATGACACGCAGGAAACGATGGTTTTACTATTCAATTGCCATCCTTGCGGGGTTGAGTTTAGCCTATATAGCATTTGTCTTGTTTTTTTTAGATTTTGTGGTGGATATCTGGTGGTTTCATGCACTGGATTACGGCATTTATTTTTGGATGAGACTTCTTTACCGGTTTGTTATCTTCATTGTGGCTATCTTAATTTTTTCCGGAATCTTTTTCATGAATTTCTGGGTGGGGGCACGGTATCTTGGCAAGACCGATATTCCTTCACATCCGCATGAACCTAAAAAGTTCAGAAAAACTTATAAGCAATTAATTCAAATGTTTCGCACTGGTTCTATGGTGGTATATACACCTTTATCTCTAATTCTCGGCCTGACGGTGTCCTTGCCCTTTTTCAGCCGATGGCATCAGGCATTACTCTGGGTTTTGGGGCCGGATGCCGGACAAACTGATCCAGTCTACGGTCCGGCACAGATCAGTGCATTGATTGAGCAGGATACTGAAATTTCCCAGAAATTTACGCTTTGGGATCAGATAGGCTCCGAAATACAGCGAGGTAAAATGATCATTTTGCCAATCAACAATGTTGTCTATTACATTCAACCTGTTTACCTTCGGGCGGCTCGCCATCTGAAAATTCCGGAACTCAAAAAAATAATTGTCAGTCAGGGAGACGTTGTTGTGATGGATACAACTCTGGAAAGGGCTTTCGAACGACTGAAGCAAAAGATAGAGCAGCGATTGAAAAGACTTGAGATACCGGAAACGAAGGTAAGTATTAAAGAACCGAATTGAGCAAACCCAAAGAATAGACACAAAAACGGAAAAATTTAATGAATTTATAACAGCTAAACAAAGGTGTTAATGATGAATATTTGCATGTTTACCAATACCTATTTGCCGCACGTCGGCGGCGTGGCCCGGTCGGTCAATATTTTTGCACGGGATTTGAGAAAAATGGGGAACAACGTTCTCATCATTGCACCTGTTTATCCGGGCTGTGAAAAATATGACAACGATGACGGAAATGTGTTGCGCGTGCCCGCCATTCAGCATTTCAGCGGCGGTGACTTTTCCATGCGCATCCCCGTGCCGTTTTACGTTGATGAAAAAATTGACGAATTTAATCCGGACATTATCCACAGTCATCATCCGTATCTTTTAGGAGATGCCGCACTTCGGGCGGCAAAGCGGCGGTTGCTGCCGCTGGTGTTTACCCATCACACGTTGTACGAGCAATACACTCATTATGTGACCAAAGACTCTGAAAATATGCAGCGATTTGCTTCCATTCTCTCGACCAAGTATGCCAACCTGTGTGATCGGGTCCTGGCACCCAGCAAAAGTATTGCGGATTTAATCCGACAACGGGGGGTTCATACAAAAATCATTGAATTGCCGACAGGTGTGGATTTGGATTTTTTTTCAAGGGGTGATGGAAACGCATTCCGAAAAAATAACCAAATTCCTGAATCCGTATTTGTAATCGGGCATCTGGGAAGGCTGGCACCTGAAAAGAATTTGAACTTTTTGGCCAGGGCTGTTGCGCGGGCAATGACTCATCTGCCGGAAGCCTGTTTTCTTGTTGCCGGAGACGGCCCCAGCAAACAGGATATACAGGAAATCTTTCTGAGAAACCATTTAGACCGTCGGTTGATATTAACCGGAAACCTGATTGGCAAAATGCTTGCCGATGCTTATCACGCCATGGATCTGTTTGTGTTTGCCTCTCATTCGGAAACCCAGGGCATGGTTTTGACCGAAGCCATGGCCTCAGAAACACCGGTCATCGCCTTAGATGCACCGGGCGTTCGGGAGGTTGTAGAAGACGGTATAAATGGTTTACTGCTTCCGGGAGACTGCTTTGAAGGTAACTTTGCCCGTGCACTGACAGATGCGGTAACAAACCCTGAGAAAATATCGAAATGGCGCGGATCAACGCTTAAAACCGCAAGAACCTTCAGCCGGGATGTTTGTGCTGAAAAACTCTACCAGGTGTATGAATCCGCTATTTCCGAAACAGGGGCATCTCCGATGGTCTCGCGTAAGGATATGGGGCCATGGGATTCCTTTTTGATTTCGCTTCAGACGGAATGGGAGCTGATTACCCAGAAGGCTAAAACGGTTGTTCAAACTGTCAGAAAGAAAAATGAATAGCGCAGCGATGAACTACCGAAAAAAGATATGGATCATGATTCTGACAGGCATGTTTGTTTTTGCGGTGATGGGGATTCTCTATTTTTGGTTTCGTGCTGAACTGTTTGCCGTGTGGTCGGCGATTCAAAGCCAGAATTCTCCACCGGAGTTACTGATTGCCTCATTTGCTGTCCTTCCGGTATTTGGTTTTCCGGTCAGCCCTTTTTTGGTGTTGCTCGGGCTGCGATTTGGGTATGGGTTGGGCATCATTGTTATGTTGGTTATCATGCCGGTACATCTGATAATTTCCTATTGGGTGACTCACTCATTTTTGCGGGAATGGGTTGAAATTCTGGCCAAAAAGAATAATTTGAATATTACCCGGATCTCTGAAAGCCAGCGAATGCGTTTTGGATTTATATTCATGGTGGTACCCGGTCTTTCCTATACCATCAAAAACTACCTGCTGCCGCTGTCGGGCCTGTCATTTTTTCAGTTTTTTGTCTGTGGATGGGTGACTCAGGCGATGATGGGAATACCGTTTGTGGTTCTTGGGAATTCTGCGGCTCAATTGAGTATACCGGTATTTATAGGGATGCTCGGCCTCATTTTCGTTATGTTGATATTCCGGAAACGAATATTCAAACAATATAACCGGATAGTGAAATCCGAACTGAAAGAAAATGAAACCTAACCTGATGACTGATAGAGGAGGAATTTTTCTATATGCTGTTAAAGTGGCTGCCATGGAATTATATTTTAAAAAGAGCTGCCCGCCGGTTTGGATTTATTGATCCTGTAATGCTTCTGGCAAGATTGCGCGGTTTCGGACGTCCTTCGGAAATCCAGGAGCCCATCGAGCTGTTGCGGGCCGGCGTGGTTTTTCACGCCAGGGGGTTAATCAATACCCGGGCTATGCAGTATAATCTTGACTGGGTCTGGCCCTACTGGGTGGTAAAACAATTTACACCCAGGGATGCCTCTTTTATCCCCAGAGGGTTTGCTTTCAGTCACGTCAACCTGAGCCACCGAAACTGGACAGCGGTTGGGCACCCCGACTTGCCTTTGTACCCCATCGTTGATCCAAGAGGATTGGTTACCCCTTTGTTTGACGGCTGGTCCATTGATTTTTGGGTTCTCTCTGAAACCGGGGAATTACTTTTGCCGTCACATCAGGAAAAAGTAGAGCAGACACTGGATCTGTCACCGGTAATAAGGGTCAATACGATTTCTGGCAACGGCGATCTATCGCTGCATACGGCTGCGTGGGTCGCCGTTGAAAATCAAAGGGCTGATTTGGTGATAAGGGCACAGGGAGAGACCGCCATGGGTGGAGGATGGTTGATCATGTCGCTGCGTCCCTATAATCCGGAGGGAATTCAGTTTATTGATCATATAAATTTTAATCGTAAACCCGGCGCCTTTCGTTTGAATCACCAGTATACAGTGAACGTCGGAGAATCGCCGGATAAAGTTCTTTTTTCCAATTATCGAAAAGGAGACGTCGCTCAGGATTTGAATCGTGAAGCATCACAGATGCATGTGGATTGTCCCATTGGAATGGCAACGGCTGCGGCATTTTTTGAGCTGAAAGCAGGACAATCCCGCCAACTAGACCTAACCGTTGCACTGGAGCAGGAACCCTCAATTGAATTCGTCTCAAGACCTGTTCAGTTAAGCGGTTCGGATAACAGTTCGCCTGAAACGGCCTGCCTTCATATACCGGATGTCAAATTTACATTTTTATACAATGCAGCCGTCCAGACGCTTCTGATGCTGACGGCAACAGAAGCATTCCCCGGTCCCTACACGTATAGACGGTTTTGGTTTCGGGATGCCTGTTTTATTATCAATGCGCTGTTGGCTCTGGGGCTGTCAAAGAGAAGCTGGCGGTTAATCCAGGCTTTTCCGGAACGTCAAACCTTAACCGGATATTTTAAGTCTCAGGAGGGAGAGTGGGATTCCAACGGACAGGTATTGTGGATAGCGGAACGGTTTCATCGGCTGACCGGGCAACTGTTTGATGCCGCTTTTTTAAAATCCCTGATGAAAGCGGCGAAGTGGATACACAATAAACGCCGGCGCAAAGGAGACGGCAAGCGTCATGACGGATTTCTGCCGGCGGGTTTCAGTGCGGAACATCTGGGCCCCAATGATTATTATTACTGGGATAATTTCTGGAGTCTGGCCGGGCTGAAAGCGGCAGCCCGGATAGCACGGAAATTTCAATTAAACGGTACGCCTGAAAAAATCGATGACCAGGTTCGTGAGTATGAGGCCCGAATATTTTCAAGTATTCCGGAAAAATGCGGCAGATCAAATCACAGTGTAATTCCGGCTTCGCCGTATCGCCGGATGGACGCCGGAGCTATAGGATCACTGGTGGCTGATTATCCCTTGCAGCTTACGTCTCCGGGCGATACCCGGATTATGAATACAGTCTCTTATCTTATGACCCGTTGCTTTCAGCGCAATGCCTTTTTTCAGGATATGATTCACTCGGGAATCAATATTTATTTAACCCTTGATATCGCCCAGACATTAATCAGAAGCAATGATAGCAGGTACCGGCAATTGATAAATACCGTCGCGGAGCTTGCCTCACCTACCGGCCAATGGCCGGAAGCCATCAACCCGCTCACAGGCGGTGGATGCATGGGTGATGGTCAACACGGATGGGCATCGGCTGAATGGATCATGATGATGCGAAATCTGTTTGTCCGGGAAGAAGGCAATACTTTGATCATCGGTTCCGGAATTTTTCCGCAATGGCTGGAACAAGACGGTGAAATATCTTTTGGTCCCACGCTTGTGCCTGGCGGGAAACTCACGGTTC
>JAGYNR010000119.1 GCA_018399715.1 Desulfobacterales bacterium
TAGTGCCCGAACGAAAACTAGGATTTTTCGTTAAGATCAAGGAAGACGAAAATTTTAACCACAGGCATACATTGAGTATTTCGAGGATTAAAATTTGCGTCT
Organism: Desulfobacterales bacterium; assembly: GCA_018399715.1. Classification (GTDB taxonomy): domain Bacteria; phylum Desulfobacterota; class Desulfobacteria; order Desulfobacterales; family SKZT01; genus M55B149. The sequence goes on from JAGYNR010000119.1 coordinate 103, forward strand.
GACGCTGATATTGGCGAAAAAGACAGTTTTCGTTCAGGCACTACTTACTAATCCAACAGTCGTTAGCTTGATGCATATGGGATAGACGGGGGACAGAAGTCAGAAGTCAAAGATCAGGGATCAGTGATCAAATGGCAAAGGGCAGTAATCGGGATCGGGGTCAAAAAAGTTGGCATAAAAATCAAATGCTTTTTATGAGATACTTTGAGGTTTTATTGTCATTGTTTCAGGTATCGTCATGCCATCCCAAGCAAGGCAGGAGGAGATCAAGCGACCTGAATTTCGATACCGATAACGATAGCGATTTTAATAAGGATGGCATCTGACATTATGTCCAAATACCAGAAACGAACCTATCGGGATATTGTAAAAAATTCTCACCTGAAGGCATTTAAGGTTTCCGTAAAAGAAACCGATCTTGCGGTGTATGCCAATCAGCCGCTTGAAAAGATCACCACAGACTTGATCCTTCAGCACCGCGGATACCTTGAGGCTTATATTAACCGTTATCCGGAATTTCTCCATGCGATGATCCCCTGGCCGGTTTCCGGTCCTGCCCCTGATATCGTGCGGAAGATGGCAGAAGCCGGAAGGAAGGCGGGAATCGGCCCCATGGCTGCTGTAGCCGGTGCAATTGCTGAATATGTGGGAAAAGGCCTTTTGGAATATACCGATGAAGTGATCGTGGAAAACGGAGGTGATATTTTTCTTAAATGCCGTCAGCCGACCGTAATCGGAATATTCGCCGGACGATCGCCGCTGAGCCTTCGGATCGGTCTTCGCATTCCGGCCAGCATTGCCATGGGGGTGTGCACCTCGTCCGGGGTTGTCGGGCATTCAACAAGCATGGGAAAAGCAGATGCTGTCTGTGTGGTTTCTCATACTTGTCCGGTCGCCGATGCCACCGCTACCGCTATCGGAAATAAGGTCAGATCATCAAAAGATATCCGAAAAGCCATTGATTTCGGAAAAGTGATCCCGGATATTGAAGGCATTGTCATTATTAGCGGAGAAAAAATGGGGGCATGGGGAAACCTTGATATGGTTTCATTAAAAGAAAAGGGTTGAGTTTTTATCCCAAAAGATATATGCAAATAAATTTAGGATGTTCCGGTAATCTGAAACCTGACACCGATACAATGATATGATCTATAGGGAGATATTTAAATGAGCAAAAATAGAAAAGGTAAAATCATATTCTGGCTGCTGCTTATTATATTTGCTGTGATTATTGTATTTCAAAACCAGGGATTTTTTTTCACCCAACAAAAGCTGGATGTGGATCTGTATTTTACCCAGTTTACAATTCCTTTAACACCGGTAGTAGCAATGTTTGTTATTGTTTTTGTCCTTGGATGGCTGATTGCCTGTATCCCTGGCATGATTGCCCGGTATCGGCTGCAAAAGGTCAACAAACTATTGAAATCACAACTCGAAGAAAAAAAATCCGATCTGGAATCGTTGAAAACACAGGTAGAAGCATTAAAGCAGAAAGAACCGGTATCCGCCGTTCCGGATGTATCACAGGAGCCACCAACCGGCACCACTGAAAATACCGGACAGCCGGAAAAAGAACCAGGTGCCCGGGAAACCCAGGAAATTCAGGAAACAAAAGCCGAACCTGTCTCTGTTTCAGAAAAAAACCAGGCATAGAAAAAAACAGAAGTCAGAGGTCAGAAGTTGTAAATTCGCTATCGGGATCGGGATCGGGATCGCTATCGAAATCGAATTAGAATGGCACTTGAATGGTACTGGGACACGAAAAATAACATAAAGATATCGAATCGTACGGTAGCTTGAGATTTGGTGTCGATCCCGATCCCGATAGCGATCCCGATCCCGATTGTGGATTCGGAATTGATGAGAACCACTGAAACCTCAGAGTAAACCCCCCGGGGGACGAGTATTTTCATATGGCTTTAACCGCAAGCACTGATTCAAAAGCCAAAATGACTCCCATGATCGAGCAATACCTGTGCATTAAGGAGCAATACAAGGATGCGATTCTTTTTTACCGGATGGGTGATTTCTACGAAATGTTTTATGACGATGCCGAATTGGCCTCCCGGGTTCTGGAAATCGCGCTGACATCGAGGAACAAAAACAACAAGGATCCGGTTCCCATGTGCGGTGTACCGGTAAAAGCGGTAAAAGGCTACCTTGCTAAACTTATTGGAAAAGGCTACAAGGTGGCTATCTGTGATCAGATCGAAGATCCATCCAAAGCAAAAGGCCTGGTTAAAAGAGATGTGGTACGGGTTGTCACCCCCGGAATGATTACCGAAGATGAACTGCTAGATGCCAAATCCAACAATTATATTTTAGGGCTGTTCTGGCAAAAAAATACAGTCGGTATTTCTTTTTTAGATCTTTCCACCGGGACTTTCTGGGTTTCAGAATATCAGCACACCAAAGATATAATAGATGAAATCCTTCGGATTTCTCCCAGCGAAATACTGTTTCCAGAATCTTTGAAACATGATGCCATGGTTTCCGATGTTCGCAATATATTACCCGGAACCAGCACCACTTTTCTTCCGGCCCGGGCGTTTGAATACAAACAGGCAAGGGAGCGCCTCCTGGAACAATTCCATACGGTTTCACTGGAGGGATTTGGTTGTGAACAGATGAAAACGGGTGTCAGTGCAGCCGGAGGGGTATTATTCTATGTCCGGGAAACCCAGAAACAAGATGTTTCCCATGTGTCCGGCATTCAACCCTACCGGTTGGACAATTTTTTGTTGGTAGATGATATCAGTTGCCGGAACCTGGAACTGCTTTCCACTATTCGCACAGACAAGGATCAGGGAACGCTGGTCAGCATTTTAGACCATACGGTTACTCCCATGGGCGGAAGGCTTTTGCGTCAATGGCTAAGATACCCGCTCATGGAAAAAAAGCAAATCCTGGACCGATTGGATGCAGTGGAGGAAGCCAAAAAAAAACAGGAAATCCGAAACAGAATCCGGGAAACTCTGAAATCGGTGTATGACCTGGAACGACTGGGAGGTAAGGTCGCTCTCGGCCGGTGTAATGCCAGGGATCTGGTGGCGTTGAAGCGATCGTTGATGAGCCTTCCGGATATCTTGAGTATCAGCGAAACTTTGGAATCCGGCCTGTTTTTTTCAGGTATGGTGCCAGATAGTCTCAATGCGCTGGCAGAGCTGATCGAAAGTGCAATCCGGGATGATGCCCCGCCTACCGTAAATGAGGGAGGGATTATAAAAAGCGGCTACAACGAAGAGCTGGATGAACTGATTCAAATCAGTAGTGACGGGAAAGGCTTTCTGGCTAGACTGGAAGCAAAAGAGAAAGAAAAAACGAGTATCAATTCTCTCAAGGTGCGCTACAATAAAGTTTTCGGGTATTATATCGAGGTTTCCAAAATCCATGCCGAATCCGTTCCCGACCACTATGTTCGAAAGCAAACCCTTGTCAATGCTGAACGGTATATCACCGATGAACTCAAGTCCTTTGAACATAAAGTGCTGGGAGCTGAAGAACGGCGGGCATCACTGGAATATGAACTTTTTAACACTATCCGAAAAGAAGTTCTCAAAAACAACACTGATATTCAACGGGCTGCAGCCTATCTGGCCCGTCTGGACTGTATTTTAAATCTTGCCGAAATAGCGGAGCAACATGACTATCGCAGACCGTCAATCAATACCGACGGCATTATTGATGTGGAAGAAGGCCGACATCCGGTGATTGAAAAAATGATTGTCGGGGAGCGGTTCGTTCCCAATTCAATCAGAATGGACAATCAGGAAAACCAGATTTTAATCATCACCGGACCGAATATGGCCGGCAAATCCACCGTACTCCGACAAACGGCGATCCTGGTGATTATGGCGCACATGGGTAGTTTTGTTCCGGCCCGTAAGGCCGATATCGCCATAACCGATCGGATATTCACACGGGTAGGAGCACTGGACAACCTGTCGCAGGGACAAAGCACTTTCATGGTGGAGATGGAGGAAACCGCCAATATTCTTAATAATGCAACCACCGACAGCCTGATCATTATGGATGAAATCGGTAGAGGTACGAGCACTTTTGACGGGCTCAGCATCGCGTGGGCTGTTGCAGAATACCTTCATGATTTGAAAAAAAGCGGTGTTAAAACACTTTTTGCAACCCATTATCATGAATTGACAGATCTGTCATTGACAAAAAACCGAATCAAAAACTACAATATCGCTGTCAAAGAATGGAATGATGAAATTATTTTCTTAAGAAAACTGATAGAAGGGGGTACCAACAGAAGCTACGGGATTCAGGTGGCGCGTCTGGCCGGTATACCCGATAAAGTCGTCAAACGGGCTAAAGTCGTTTTATCCAGGGTGGAAGAGGGAGAAAACAACCTCAGGAACATGGCTGTTTCCGAAAAGAAACAAAAAGGGCCGGTCCAGATGGATCTGTTTAGAAGACCCGAACTGGAGGTCACAGATAAAATCCAGCATCTGGATATTTCCCGTATGACGCCGTTGGATGCTCTAAACTATTTGAGCAAGCTTCAGGAGAAGCTAAAGGATATTCAATAACCTTTTGAATAAAACACTGTCGGTGAATGGACAAATTCGCGATTCGCTTGAAAACGCTTGTTGGGTGCTTTGTTTTATTAACCCTTTTATTTGGATTGACGCCCTGTCCATTATATGGGTTGGGTGCGGACCAAAAGTACTTTATTGCTGAACGCTGTTATAAAACGCTTAAAGAAGACGCCCAAAGTCAAAAATACCGCCATCATTGGCTTAAGTGCATTGAAAAATTTCAGGCGGTTTATCTCGATGATCCCTCCGGTCCATGGGCCGCCGCCGGGTTATATATGTCCGGAATCCTTTACAGCGAACTTTACAGATGGTCCGGCAGGCTGACAGACAAAAAGGAAGCAAAGGATATTTTTGAGCGAGTCATCCGGCGTTACCCCGAAAGCCAATACCGCAAAAAAGCCGCTGCAAAACTAAACGCCATGGGGTATAAAAAACCACAGAAAATCACCTATCCCCTTAAAAAAAGTCTGAAGGCCAAAACGCTGAACAAATCTGCCTTATTGAAATGCCAACACCCTGTTGCCGAACCATCAAAACCGACAAATATTTCTGCAATCATTTCAGATAGCAAAACAAGAAAAACAGATACAACCGATGAGGCCGATAACAAATGTGGAAAGGCAACCGGGTCTCTGGAAACGAAAGTAACCGGGATTCGCTACTGGTCAAACCCCCGGTATACACGGGTGGTAGTTGATGCTGACAACGAAATTTCATTTCATCATAATCTATTAAATCCCGATCCAAAACTCGATACATCCCACAGATTGTATGTGGATTTAAACAACAGCAAACTCGGAAAAGATGTAAAAACGCATGTGCCCATCAATGATAATCTGCTGATAGATGCCCGTGCCGGTCAGCATACACCGGAAACCGTCAGGGTGGTTGTAGATATAAAAAACTTTTCAAAATACAAAATATTCCCTCTGAATAATCCTTTCAGAATTGTGATCGATGTATGGGGCTCCAAGGATATAGTAGCCCAAACCGAAAAGGCGAAACTGGCTGTTTCCTCAGAAAAAACGCCGATGTGCCCCGGTGCGCTGGCCAAACAGCTCGCATTGGGTGTTCGATCCATTGTGATTGACCCGGGGCATGGCGGAAAAGACTACGGAGCGCCCGGATATATCAAAGGGGTACATGAAAAGCATGTGGTACTGAAAATTGCAAAACGACTCGCTGACAAAATTCGAAAAGAAATCGGGTGCAACGTCTATTTAACCAGAAAAACAGATCGGTTTTTAACTCTGGAAGAGCGTACAGCCATTGCCAACACCTGTGAAGCCGATCTTTTTATTTCACTTCATACCAATGCCCATCGTGATCACAGGGCTTACGGCATAGAGACGTATTTTTTAAATCTTGCAACAGACGATGAAGCAATTCGGGTAGCTGCCAGAGAAAACGCTACCTCCAGAAAAAATATCAGTGATTTGGAGGTTATTCTAAATGATTTGATGCAAAATGCCAAAATAAACGAATCCAGCCGGTTGGCTGCCTTTATTCAAAACGCCATGACCAGTAAATTAAAAAGACACTACAATATGATTAGAGACAAAGGCGTAAAACAAGCGCCTTTTTATGTTCTTTTGGGGGCACAGATGCCTGCCGTGCTTATTGAAAGTTCTTTTATCAGCAATTCGAGAGAATGCAAGCGGCTGATCAATCCAACATTTCAGGATCATTTATGCACAGCAATTATCCAGGGTCTTCGGGAGTACATTAAATCCACCAAT
>JAGYNR010000012.1 GCA_018399715.1 Desulfobacterales bacterium
AAATACTCTATGTATGTCTGTGGTTAAAATTTTCGTCTTCCTTGTTCTTAACGAAAAATCCTGGTTTTCGTTCGGGCACTATTTATAGTTGTTTTTCAAAGGCTTTCAGCAAACCATTCATTTGCGCCGGATTGGAGATGTCAAGATTGTTTTCCGTCGCAATTTTCAGAATGATTTCAAGATTTATACCTTTATCAGCCATACGTTGTATTATCAAAGTATTTTCTTTCTGGTATCGCTCAAAATCTTTTCCAACGTCATCAATTTGCTTAAAAAGATTGTTTTTCAGTTCCTGAACATCAGGCCGGTTCGGCAAACGATTAATTTGTTTTCGTGCCTCATCCAATTGCCCCTTTTCGACAAATTTTTTGGATTTTTCAATTATTTCATCAATCTGTCGGTTTATAAGGCTGGAATCTTCAGCATCATCAATTTGCTTAAAAAGATTGTTTTTCAGTTGTCGAACATCATCAGGCTGGTCCGGCAGACGCCTGACCTCTTGACGGGCCCGATTGAACATACCTTTTTCGACTAAAGATTTTGCCTCTTTAATGACATTATCAATCAGATGATTGATCCTTTTTGCTTCTTGAGCCTGATTAATTTGACTCAGAAAATTTGTTTTCAGTTCGTCGATTCCTGGTTTGTCGGGTAGGCCATTTATGATTCGCCTTGCTTCATTAAACTGTTCCTTTTCTATGCATGATTTTGCCGATTCAACGGCTTCATTCAAAAGCTGTTTAACGGTAATTTGCTCCAGAATTTCATCAATCTCTCCGATACATTTCTGCTTGAAATTTTCAGCAGGACCCTGACAAGACGTAGCCAAGAGCTTTTGTTTAATGTGTTCACAACGATTACTGATCTGCTGGAAATTATCTTCTTCAGAAAAATTGATGTCGGCATGTATTATATTGCGAAATATGGTACTTGAGTCAACATCATCGGCGGCATCATCGTCTTTGAATCGGGGCAGAATTTCCAGCGCCATATCTAAAGCCGCCTGATATCGTTCGGTCTTCAAGTAGGCAAAAGCAATATACATACCAGGTCGGGCAGCCAGCATGGGCCGGATAGGTGGAGGACCATACAGGTCAATAATTTCCTGCCAGGCTTGGTTGTTCATTAATCGATTGATAGCAATCTGCAGGGGAAATGCGCAGGCATCCCGAAGGCATTCCGTAACCGGTTTGTTCATGTCACTCCGGCAAAGTTGCATCTGAGATAAGGGAATCAGAAACCGGTGCATAGGGATATGAGCAATAAATCCGGCCATAGCGATGACTGACTCCACTTGAGGTCCTTCTAATGACTGCAAACCGAAACGAAATTCATCCCATTCCAGAAACCGGCTCATCAGCTTTAAGACCGGGTCAAAGGAAAGACATCCTGAGTGTTCCCGGCCGTCAACATCAAATTCGGCACTATCGTCAGCTCTAATGCTCCCTGTATAGCGAGAAAATTCGGGATAAAATACCATAAACCAGTAACGCATCATCGATAGAAACCCATCGGCGCCATCCTGAATTTTTCTCAGGTCAAGACCGGTCTGGTGATGAACGCGAGAGGCATATGCCCTGTCCAGCCATACCAACGCTGAGACGGCCTCCAGCCAACGCGGAAGAAAACCCGACCGTTTCAGAATCGCCTGAGTATCGTTGATTGTTTTACTGCATTCCCGGTCCATCACAGTAGCGACTTGAGTATAAAACTGCCGTAGGTCTTCCCAGGCTTCGGTTATTTCGTCATTTCGAACCATACGCCACAGCAGTACTTTTACAAAACGTCTCCAGTAACGTTCGTAAGCTTCGATATCTTTCTGTTCACTGCTGATAGTAATCAGATTCCGAAGAACAGCAGGCTGGTCACCATCAATCAAAAGCATTTTTTCCAGGCTATTTCTTGTTTCGGTCAGATTACCGGCGATATAATCTTTATTTGCGGTCGCTGCCAGTTCTTGCAAGCTGTGGAGTAACCCTACACCGACAGCTTGGCTTTTCTGCCGTTTTATATCAGATGACGGCGGGATCACTGCGTTAAATACCATTTTGGCCTGATCAGCTATACCTGTATGGCCGTTCATAAATTCGCGGATTGTTTCTGCTGTATCGGGCGATACCTCCGGCAGAAGCCTTTCCAGTTTTTCCCGAACCACCTGATAAACGGCATCATCAGAAGAAGCCATCATCTGTAGCAGGCCAACCGGCACAAAGCCTGGAAATATCTGGTCACCGGAGCAAAAATATGTTCCCAGTTCATTTAGAAAAAGGCCGGCGGTTTCTGCCATTCCCAGCGACAGCGCATATCGTCCCCCTAAATAGAGAAGTGTTGGATCCCGATATCCATCTTCAAAAGACATTACCAGTCGGTCAAGTATTCGCTGGCGCGTCATCACATCATATTGTTCTGGGACATTGTCAGAAAATATCGTATTTTTCTTCAAAATGTCGTGCTTTCGGTAATTTTCATTGATTGATGGGCCCAGTCTTTTCATTTAAACTCCTGTCATAACGGGATTGCCAAACAGGCGAACGTTTTTCCCGGTATAGCAGAGCAGAACACTCTCAGCAGCGGCCGGCAGAAACTTTCGGATTCCCTGGTGTTCATCATAAAGCATAATATCCTGATCACATACGGAAAAAAGTCGACCGTCATCAGTCAATCCCACCGCGATTAAAGTGTTAGGTCGCGACGGGTCATAGATAATTTTGATGCTCTGGATTTCAAAACCAGTCCTGACCCTACAGTTAGGAAGGATTCTAATGGCTTGCCAGGGAAACCAATCAATAATACCACCCGGATAAGCAAAAACAGAACATTGTGCCCTATGGTTATGGGCGGTGGTCTTGACCGGTCTTTCAGTCACGGCAACCTGTTTCCGTTGCCATGTACCGGTTTCGATGCAGCTTATCGTAGTGTGGTCTTCAAGCATATATAATTTCGGCGTTTCCGTATTTATATCATTCACCCAGAAATCATCGGGATTTCCTGGAATTTTCCGGGCCGTTAACTCATTACCGTTACGATCCAGGAGATGCAGGGTTCTGGTCTTGTCAAAAACGGCAGTTAGATTTGGAGATATGGGCACGATCTTGGTAGGTAGGGAAAGCAAACGCACGTCACCGCATTGCCACAGCAAACTGGCGTTATTGTCCCAAGCCAGAACCCGTCCATCCCAAAATGCGGCAAACAGATCCCCGTTAATCCCTGTCGTTAAACAGTGAATGGGCACGTCGTCATAGAAAGCCTTTCGCAAAAAGGTTTTTTTAGTCCCTTCCATGTCATTGAAGATAAAAAGGGAACCCTCCCAGTCAGAAACAACCAGACCGTTACACCAGACCGCGTCAAGAAAACATTTGAAATGCATGTCGGGCAAAAACCAGCGTCTGGCCGGGTCCGGCCGGTTGAAGTGAAAAACTTTGACTTCATAACCATCTGTCACCCACAGCCGGTAATCGTCCTCAATAAACCAGGAGACTAAAACCGTCATGCCGACCATGAATTCAATATCTCTTGACCCGACTGGTGATGAATCCGTGTTGCTGGACACACTCGTCTTCTTAGACACGTTTTGTTCGGATTTTTTTCGAATACGGGTTTTGTTCATCGTTATTTGCTTTTTCAGGATAATTCTTTCTTTTTGGTTTTATCGCTATTCTTCAAATAAGCAATTTAGATGCCATTTTTTTTACGCAAGTCATTTTCAATGAGATAAACGGCCTGAACTTTTTGATAGTAACAATAGAAGCAATTGAAATTTATAGCAATTTTCTTTTCGATGACTATATATAAAAATACAAAAATTATGTCAAGAAATAAAAGGTTTCCATTTTGTGATTTTGATGACTTGAGTTCGAATTTACTATAGGACAACGATGATTGCAGTCAAAATCGGTGTCGATATTGATCTTGTTGGCATAAGTTAAAATATTTGACACTTTTGTCTAAAAAATAGACATTCGTCTAAATTTGGGTTATTTACCATGAAAAAGATTATAACGCTAAATACCTAATAACCTATTGATATTGATTTAGTGAAATAAAATATAGTATATCATTTTTATAATATGCCTTAATTTTTATGGCATAATTATTGCTGAAACTAATACTTAAAATCAATTTAATTTAATATTGAATTTCAATTCAACTAAAATTTCTATAGTTAGTGCCCGAACGAAAACTAGGATTTTTCGTTAAGACCAATGTATAGTATAGATTGTGAATTTATAAGGAAAGGGTAATATTATGAAAAAAATTATTTTTGTCTTAATATTTACAGGGGTTCTCTTTTTGGGAGTATCGCAATCGGCATACAGTCAAAAAGAAACGAAAACCGAATTACAGCCATTGAAACTCGATATTCTGCTGGTTTTGGACAATTCGGGAAGTATGAAAAAAAATGATCCTCAATTTTTAACGCGTGAGGTTGTTACTAATTTTTTGGATAGTCTTGGAGAAAATGCTCGTTTGGGGATGGTTATTTTTGATCAGGAGGCTACCCTTGCTGAACCTCTTGAGCGTGTGACGGATCCGAAGACTAGGACTGAGTTTTTAAAAAGTATAGATGATGTGAACTATAAAGGTCAGTTTACCAATAGCCCGGCAGCCATCGAACGAGCGGTTTATGAACTAAAAACCCACGGAAGAAAAGATGCACAAAAAGTTATCATTTTCTTGACAGACGGGATTGTCGATTCAGGGAACAAGACCCGGGATCTTGAAAGGGAAAAATGGCTAAAAGAAGATCTGACCCGGGAGAGTAAGAAGTTGGGAATTCGAATCATCGGTATTGCTTTTACGAATAATGCTGATTTTTCCCTGATCCAGACGTTGGCTATCAAAACGGATGGAGAATATTTTAGAGCATATAAAGCAGAAGATATTCGGGGGGTCTTTAAAAACATAAACGAAATTATCAACAAACCTCCATCCACACCAGAGGTTACAGCGGTAAAGCCTAAAGTTAAAGCAGCAAAGCCCAAAATTGAAACGACTTCAACCATTCCCCCATCGTCTCAAAAAGGCGATCTTTATCTACCGCTTGTCATAGCAGGGATAATTGCTATTTTCGTGGTTGCCGCTCTTATTTTTGTGTTTAAAAGAAAACCAAAAAAGAATATTCCGCCGGAGACTTCAGCACCGGAAATAAATTTCATACCACCTGCTGAATTAATTGATGTCAACAGTATTATTTCGGACAAAACGATACTTCTGAAAAAAAATAAAATAAAAATTGGACGTAATCCGGATAGCGATCTTGATATTGTAATTCCCAAAGATACTGTATCCAGCCTGCACGCTACTATCGAGTTTAAAGATGACTATTTTTATCTTGAAGACCAAAGAAGTACGAATAAAACGTATCTAAATAGCCAAGAAATAACGGCTAATCAACCGGTCAAATTGAAAAGTGGGGATATTATCAAATTTGATATTTTTGAGTTTAAATTTGTGTTGCCTGATCAGCTTCAGGCAGGGGGAACGAGAATTTCTGTAAAAGAACCGCAAAAAAGTGGAACCGTTTTAAGGCCCAAAAAATCAGACGGGCTTCAAAATGAACATTTGCCTCAACCCGAAAAGATAAAAGAATCTTCAGAAAAAAAGCCCGAAGATCAGGCACCTGACCAGGAAAACAAAACTCTGGTCAAGCCGGGGATGTGCCCAAACCACCCCGCCCGAAAGGCTACAGAACTCTGTCCAGTTTGTAAAAGAGCATATTGTAAACAATGTATGTCGGAAAAAGATGGAAAATATATGTGTGTTGATTGTGCAAAAAATCTTAATCAATAAATATATAAAGGGGAAAGATGGACGTAAAACTTGAAATTATCAAAGGACCTGAACGCGGGAAAATATTTTCCATCAACGAGGTTACTACATGTATCGCTGGACGCAGCAAAGATGCTCGTTTCAGATTTTCCGAAGATGATCCTTATATATCCCGAAGACATTTTCTTCTGGAAATCTCACCCCCAAAAGTTTTCTTTAGAGATCTGGATGTCACCAATCCCTCCAGAATCAACGATCTCTATGTTGAAGAAGCGGAACTTTCTGACGGCGATATCATTGAAGTCGGCTACACCCAACTCAAGGTGTTTTTGAAACCAGACATCCGTACAAAAACTATCCGGTGTGTGAAATGCGGAAAAATCATAACGGTTTATGAAGACGAAAATCCCAAACAGGTTTGTAATGATTGTGCGAAAAAAGAAGAAACCATTCGAATTTCCGGGACACCGTCCCAGGCACCTTTGAAAATCACCTGTTCTTGCGGTAAAGACCTGACAAAATTTGCAGACAGTGATGGAAGGGCGCGGGAACTTTTGGGCATCGTTACCTATGCTTGTAAAAAGTGTCTTCCACCAAAAGGAGAGGATGCCGGGAAAAAGATCAACGATTATGAAGTGATCAGAAAGGTGGGTGAAGGCGGTTTCGGTAAAGTCTATCTTGCATATCATTCTCCTACCTGCAGGTTGGTTGGGCTAAAGGAAATGAATATCTTCAATAAACAACTCGGGGCCCGGTTTAACCGAGAAATAAGAATCATGCGTCAAATAGCTCACAACAATATCTTGTGTTATGTGGACAACGGTCAGGACAAAAATACAGGCAAGCCCTATCTCACCATGGAGTTTGCCTCCAAGGGAAGCTTGGAGGATTTAATGATGCAAAATAACGGTTCCCTGGAACCTAAGTCTACCGTTCAGTATATCATTCAGGTACTAAATGGTTTGGAATTTATTCATCGCCAGGGAATTGTTCACCGCGATATCAAGCCCGAAAACATTCTTCTTAAAAGCAACGGCGAAGGAAAAGGAAAATGGACCCCGAAAATTGCTGATTTCGGACTTGCCAGGGAATTTTCAAAAATCGGCGGCTCAAATCTTACCGGTTTAGGCAAGGCCATGGGTACTGTCCTGTATATGCCGCCGGAACAAATAACAGATGCCCATAATGCACGTGAACCCGCAGATATTTACGCCACGGGCGTCACGCTATATCACCTTCTGACCGGGAAATACCCTTTCAATTTCCCTTCTCCTTTGGACATTTTAAAATTTTACCAGGAGAACAAACACCGTGCAAATTCCCCAGAGGCGGCGCTTCGATTAATGATGCAAATACAAAGGCTCAAAGTTCCTCACCAGATCGTTTTTGAAGAGGAGCCCATACCGATCAAACAAAGGAATGCCTCTATTCCATCTGATCTGGGCCAGGTGGTGGACAGAGCGATTAAAAAACCGCTTGAAGAAAGATTTCAAAGTGCAACTGAATTTAGAAGCCGATTGGAAACGGCTATCGATAAACTTTGATGATGGTGAGATATGATGCCCGACTATATTGAATTTGAACCCGGGGAAATCTTTGATGACTGCATTAAAATAACTGATGTCAAGAAAGGCGGTCTGGGATGCATTTATTTTGGATATTGCCGAAATAGAACAATAAATGTCGCTATTAAAACCATCCGGAAACAAATTTGGCACGAATATAACTTGTCGGATAAATGGTCTGCTATAAAAAATGAACTTATTGAGGCCAAACTTCCCAGTAGAAGCATCGATATCGGAGAATACATCTTTTTTACGTTTTTTCGGGAAGCCAGGTTGGTCTGCCAGTCACGCAATCATCCCAATGTGATTAAGGGAATGCGATTCTGGTGGTCGGATAACGGTCAACCCTTTTATGAGTGCGAATTTGTGGAAGATAGTCAGAATTTGGGCTCGTTTTTTAGAAATATCTTAAAAAAAACTGATTTTCAACGTCTGTCTGTACTGGAAGTTGCTCATATCGGCATATCATTTTGTAACGGCATGATCTACATGAGCGATGAAATGATTAAGCAGTATAATAAATATCACCGGGATAACCCAGCGGCATTGTTTGTACACAGGGATATCAAGCCGGAAAATATTTTAATTGATGACCGTAATATGATTAAGATCATCGACATGGGCCTGGCTAAATTTTTTCTTTCAAAAACCACCACTTTTTTTATGAGTTTTCCATTGCAGGGAGGGGTTCTCAAATATATGTCCCCCGAGCAATCAATCAGCTACGAAACGGTCACGCCGGCTTCAGACGTGTATTCTTTTGGGGCAACACTGTATGAAATGCTGGGCGGAGACATTTTCGGTGCCTTCACCGAACCTGAAAGCCGGGATGATATTCATGTCATCAACGGTATCCCCGATGAATTGAATTACATACTGTCTAAATGCATGAAAAGGGATATGACCCGGAGGTACCAAAGCTTCCGCGAGCTCAAAAAAGCGCTGATTCATTTTGTTGCCAGTGTAAAAAACGGATCAATTCATCTCAAAGAGAATCTTAGATGTTCAACATGTGGTTATATCAGCCCTGAATTTGAAACATCAGCAGGGTTTTCTTCGGGAAAATATATTGCCGGTCCCAACGACCATCAAATGGTAAGGATTCCGGCCGGCGAGTTTTATAAAGGATGTAGTGAAAAACATAGAAGGAGCCTCGGGCAAAAAATAGGTTCCACCGCAAGTCTGGATGATGAAAAATACCAAAAAGTATATCTGGACACGTTTGAAATAGATATTTTTGTCGTAAGTAATCAACAATACCATAACTTTATTAAAGAAAGCGGTTATCAGAGAATGCCTGACCACTGGGACAAGAAAAAAACCTCTCGATATCCTTTCCCGGAAGAACAGGCAAACCATCCGGTTACCAACGTATCCTATGATGATGCCCTCGCTTACTGCAGATGGACCGGCTTGAGACTCCCCACCGGTGAGGAGTGGGAAAAAGCCGCCCGTGGAAAAGACGGACGGCTCTATCCCTGGGGAGATGAATACAAGAACGACCTTTGTAACAGTGCCGAATCCCGGAACAGAAAACCTGTACCTGTAGACCGGTATGAACAGGGAATAAGCCCCTATGGGTGTTACCAAATGGTAGGCAATATCTTCGAATGGGTGGATGAGTCCCATCCTAAAAGTAACAATTACAAATATCTTCGCGGCGGTTGTTGGGCGGTTTCCTGTGAGGTGCTGGGGCCCCCGTTTATGCATTACATTGCTTCTCTGACAAGCCGTACCGGCGCTTCCGGCCAAAAAGATATTTTCGGATTTCGCTGCGCGGGAAACACATTAAAATCAAAAAGCACGGATTTAAAAGATGATAAAGAAAAAATACAACCGCGTTGTCCTTTGTGTAACGGTAAATTGATTCAATTTAACCCTAATGAGTTAAAAATCCCGGAAAATAATATTTACACATGGTTCGGATATTTTGACATTTAGGAGGAGACGTTTTATGCACCAAAAGCCGTTTGTGGTGCATGAAATGTATCCTACCTTTAAAATAAGGAGAAATTGTATGAATGCTGAAAGTAAAACAATGCATATGGCGGATGGCCGAAATATTTTAGCCACTGTGGGACAAAAATATACCAATGTACCATTGCTTCCCAGCCTCATTGTATCTTTAGCGGGGGGATCGGCAAGTATCGCAATGGCTTATCTGCTCAAAGGGTATTTTCCACATTTTTATTCGCTGATCATGGAGCGGGGGCCGCTTCAATGGGTAACCATATACGCCTTCTGGTTTACCGTAGGAATGCTGATTTTTAAATACAAAAATCTAAAAGAGGAACGTAGCGCCTTTCATCTTGATTTTATCAGATCGTTTACTACCGGAAGAGATGTTATTGGAAACAAGTCGTTTGTAGGGATCCATGCAGAAATTGAAGAAAACCTCGATCCCCGGCAAAAAGACTTGATTTTGGTGTCCCGTATCAACAAAGCGATCAAACAGATCCGGATCAACAACAACCCGGCGGATGTGGCCAATGTATTGAAAACTGTAGCCGAAACCGATGCCGCTATTGTGGATTCTTCGTACATTTTAATAAAATTTATGATCTGGGCTATCCCGGTCCTGGGATTTATCGGAACCATTATGGGAATGACCCAGGCCATCGGCTCTTTTGATGTTGTTTTAAAAGGAATTAGCGAGGTGGGATTTGCGGGGGTTAAGCAAAACCTGGGGTTTGTAACCAGCGGACTTTCCGTGGCATTTGAAACCACTTTCCTGGCTCTTATCCTAAGTTCCATAGTCAACTTGTTTTCCAATGGTCTTCAAAAAAAGGAGGAGGATCTGCTTTCCGATGTGGAGGAATTTACCACCGATAACATTAT
Organism: Desulfobacterales bacterium; assembly: GCA_018399715.1. Lineage (GTDB taxonomy): Bacteria > Desulfobacterota > Desulfobacteria > Desulfobacterales > SKZT01 > M55B149. The sequence goes on from JAGYNR010000012.1 coordinate 10,173, forward strand.
CAACAAATATTCTTCCCTCAAAGATCAAATAACCGGTCCCTTTCCAAAAGAAGACATTTTAGACTCCCAAAAAGAGTTCGCATCAACTGCTGAAGGCATTGTTCGGGAGCTTAAGAATATGAACAAGCAGAATCAAGTGCATGCGGATGAGATGATGTCGCAAGTAGGACGAGTTATCGAGGCCATTGATTCCTTGCCCAAAACAGCCCCCGAACCGGCAGGGCTGGAGGGTCCACAAGAAGACCTGCGTGCTTTGTTGCAGGAAATTGGGTCGGTTTTAAAGGATCAGGCTGAATTAATAAAAGAAATGACCGCGGTTTCTGCTTTTGTTCAAAAAAATATGGAAAGTATGGAAAAGCTTCCGGATGCAATCCTTGAAATGAAAGAAACCAGCAGAAAATTGGGAGCACTTTTGAGTAAAATTTATAACAGATCATTTGCTTAAACAATATTGAATAAAAGTTACCAGGCTTAAGGGTCTCAGCAAGAAATAATCAAACTATCTTTCTTGTCATTTTGCCTGTCTACTGCGTTACACAATAATTCATGGTTATAGGTTTCCGAGGATAAATCATGGCACGACCCAAAAAAGAACGAGAAGTCAGCATTGTCCATTTCTCCTTTTTTGACCTTTTATTCGGAGCGTTTGGCGCGTTTGTCTTTCTGATGATCATGCAGGTGATCTCCACCCTGAATTTAGTAGATGCGGACATTCAGAAACTGGTTGACGATACTATCCGGGAGAAAGTGACGCTGACAAAAAAGTTGCAAAAATACAAGGAGAGAGATCTTTTGTTTAAAGATCTGCAACACCAATATACCGCTTTGATGGATGATAGAAAAAAAATCGTTCAAAAAAAGGAAGAGACTTTAAGAAAAGCCGAAAAGCTTGAGACACAAGTCGGCTCACTTCAAAGAGAGCTTGCTTCTCTCAAAAAATATCAAAAAACCGATCGAAAAAAAGGTGAAATGATAAAATCTTTGGAAGAAGAAAACAAACGGCTGGAAACAACCCTTAATCAGATGCGGCGAAAGTTATCGGTCCTAAAGACAATGCCGCTTACGATTAAACCAATTGCTTTGCCAACCACCATAACAGAGGAGCGGGTTCATCTGCCATTGGCAGCCGAAGGAGGATCACTGCCTTATTCCTGGCATTTGGAAGGAAATCTTCCCAACGGTGTTTCTTTTAATCGGCTTACGGGAACTATTTCCGGAATGGTTAAAAGTGCTGGTGATTACAATTTTAATGTCAAGGTCACAGATGCCAAAGGGGTAAGTGTCAAAACTAAAAAAGGTATTGCCTTTAAGGTAATCAAAAAATACGAAAAGCAGGGGGAAAAAGTTTCGTCCTGGTTCGTGATATTAACATTAATTTCGTCTTTGCTTTTAATGTATATCATATGGGGTAAATATAAGATACGAAAAGCCATAAAGAAAATGGAAGCTGAAGGATGGAGCCTAAAATGGGTAAAATAATGTTTTGACTCGATAATCAGGTTTTAGAGCTTTATAAATTTGCATTGTCTCAACCTTATATGACAGAAGCTCGAAGATAATAGAGGAACCGAAAAATGGAGCAAAATATGAAATTCATAAAAAAGGTCTTGGGGATTCTCAAAAAAGAAGAAATGATGAAAAAAGCCGATGGAGAGACGGATGTCGGAAAAGTCCGGGAGGCAAACGAAGATTATTTCTTAGTCAATCCCGATAAAAGATTATACATTGTTTCAGACGGTATGGGAGGCCACAATGCCGGTGAAGTCGCCAGCATGAATGCAACGGAATCCGTAAACAACTATTTTAGCACCGAATTACTGTCTGAAATGAGGGGAGATGATGAAAAAATTAAGAATGTCATGATAAACGCATTGCTCAATGCACATAAAGAGATTACCGATATGGCAAAATCTAATGCAACTTATACAGGCATGGGATGTACGCTTGTGGTTGCCTGGATTGATGGAGATGTACTTCACTTGTGCCACGTTGGAGATTCCCGGGCGTATATGTGTAACAATTCCGGAATACAGCTTCTTACCACAGACCACAGTTATGTGATGTCACTGGTTGCTGAAAGTAAAATGACCATGGAAGAAGCCAGAGTGAGTCCTTTAAAAAATGAGCTATCGCAGGCAATCGGCGCTTCTATAGAAATTGAGCCGGAATATAACAGATATTCAATAAAAAATGGAGATAAAATTCTTTTGTGTTCAGATGGGTTATGGGACATGCTTTCCGATGAGGAAATTTATGAGATTCTCCGAAACACAACACCTGTCACAACGATCTGTCAGGAACTTATCCATAAGGCGAATCAGGCAGGCGGACATGATAATGTCACCGCAGTGGTAATCCGGCATGAAGACAATTAAGCGGTATTAGAGAAAAATGATCATAACAAACAATTTTTACAACCAGCGATAGTTTATGTACCGGCAAAGATTGCCGTACATGGGGAATTAAATATGCAGAAAAAAGACGTCGCGGCGGAATTGACCATAAAAAAGGGCAATCGGATTGTTCAGAAATTCCAACTGTTTCCATATGATGATGTTATAACGATCGGACGGCATTATTCCAACAACATCCGACTTTCAGATGATCCCAAAATATCTCGTGTTCACGCCGCTATTGTCAGATACGATCCTGTTAAAGATTTTCATCAAGAAATTTCTAAAAATAAAACAACATCCTTTTTTATTCGGGATCTCGGCAGTGCTCACGGTACAAAAGTCGGAGGAAAATTTGTTCATAAAAGACTTCTGTATGAAGGAGATTTCATTCGCATTTCCAAATACACTATTATATTGTGTCAATCGGGTTCAAATCCAAACGAAGCAGCCGGTATCCCCCTTGATGAACGTTACGACAAATTAATCTCCCAAAAGGTCTATGAAAAAGACACAGCCTTAAGGCCTCTTCAAGGAAATAAAATAACCGCCGAATTTTCACGGGAGCAGGAAGAGTTTCTTTCCAATATGATTTCGGGAGGACTTTCAGCGGATTTTTCAGATCGGCCCAAAGCGTTTTTAAGACTGCTACTCGATTTAATGAAAGCCGAACAGGGTATTTTTGGTTGTTACAGTGACGCTAAAATTATTATCGAAGAAAGTAGCGGATTAGAGCGTGAAACGCCTCAATGCTCAGCTAAATTTATTGAGAATCTTTTTAAAACAGGTCCGAAAAGATCCGATGCGGCTTTATGGCTGCCTTTGCCGGAAAATTATTTTTTGGCGCTATTTCGTATTCGCCCGCCTGCCTTTAATTCCGGTGATTTAAAATTTATGAGTTGTGTTTGTGATAACTTACCTGTTCTGGAAAACTTCGAGGACAACCTTTATGAATTAACAGAGTGGCCAACACCCATGGTGGGACTTGCTGAAATAAAAAAGAAAGCCAAAATCATTGCTCAAGCGGAAGAAACGGAAAATAATGATGTGTTGATTCTGGGTGAAACCGGAACCGGTAAAGAGGTACTGGCAAGATATATTCATAGAAATTCCCTCCGAAAAGAAAAGGATTTTAAAACTGTAAATTGCGCTGTATTGACCAAAGAACTGGTGCACAGTGAATTGTTCGGACATGAAAAGGGCGCTTTTAGTGGATCCAACAACAAAAGATCCGGCGCCTTTATGGATGCTGATTCCGGTGTTCTTTTTTTGGATGAAATCGGTGAGCTGCCCGGCAATATACAATCTGCATTGCTGACAGCTATCCAGCAACGAGAGATAAAACCGCTGGGAAGTGACCAGATAAAGAAGGTGAATTTACGAATCCTTGCTGCCACAGAAAAGGATTTGGAAAGAGGAATATTAAGTGAAACCTTTCGCCGTGCTCTTTATGAGCGATTTACCTATTCAATAATATTACCGCCGTTACGAGAAAGAAAAGAAGATATCTCTTTGATGGTACATTATTTTTTGGATAAGTATTCTCAAAAAACCCGCGCGGTCTCCCGTGATGCAATTGAGTGCATGCGACAATATGAGTGGCCGGGTAATATCCGGGAGCTTCAAAGGGTTATAAAGGACCCGAAGTTATTGCAAAAAGAAATTGTTTATTCATGGGATCTTCCGCCGGAGATTCGAGCGGCTAAACAGATAAACCAATCTAAGAAAAAAATCATGAAAACACTTAAAGAAACCGAGAAGGAAAAAATCATGGAGGTCCTTGAGGAAACCCGGGGAAATAAGAATTTAACGGCCAAAATTCTTGGTATATCCAGGGCAACATTGTTTAATAAATTTAAGCAACACGCTATTCCGACGGATCACGGTAGAAATCAGGGGGAAAGTTAATGGAGATTACAATAGCGGTTCAAACTGTTTTTATGTTGTGTGTGATGGAGGCCAGAACGCTCAAAAGCAAATATGTTGAAAGCGAGCATTTATGGATAGGGTTTTTGAAAGCCCAGGATATTCTTAATCTTGGCGACATGGACTTTCCCAATCTGTTTAAAGATGAAATAAAAGAAATTAAAGATGAGGTTTCCCAACTGGTCACCTTGTTTCAGGACTGTAAGCTGGACTGTAAAACAGCACGACGACGACTGAGAAGACTCGTAAAAGATCATCAACAAGAAGAAGGTGCGTTTTCAGGTCATCGTTCGGATCAATGTAAAGACGCGTTCCAACACGCTGCAGAAATTGCAGAAAAACAGGATAAAAAAAAGATTTCTTTATTTCCTCTTGCCCAGGCGGCTTTATTGCAGAATTTGGAAACAGTCAACAGGGTTTTATCTGAATATGGTACTTCAAAAGCATCACTTTTGGATCGGTTAGGCAACGAAAAACCTTTTTCCCATGAGAAAAAAAAACAATCTGAAGCACCTACAACTAAAAAGGACAAAACAAAGAAAACCGGAACACCGCTTTTAGATAAATTGGGCAGAGATTTGGTTCAGCTTGCCGGAGACAACAGGATCGATCCGGTGATCGGCCGTTCAGATGAAATCAGGAAGGTCGCCCAAATTCTGGGCCAAAAAAAGAAAAACAACCCGATACTTGTTGGCGATGCCGGGGTGGGAAAAACTTGCATTGTAGAAGGACTGGCGCTTAAATGTCTTGATCCCAAAGCTCCCGAAAAATTTAAAAATATCAGGATTTATGAAATTACAATGGGTGCTCTCATTGCCGGGTCCAAGTTCAGAGGAGAGTTTGAAGATAGACTCGAAAAATTGGTAAAAGAAGCCTCCTCGGATCCCGATATTATTCTTTTTATCGATGAAATTCATACCATGGTTGGCGCCGGTGCTGGTGTGGAAGGCGCCATGAATGCAGCAAACATACTAAAACCAGCGTTGGCAAGAGGCTCGATAAAATGCATCGGTGCAACGACTATCAGTGAATATCGGCTTCACATCGAAAAAGATCCGGCCCTTGAACGAAGATTCCAGTTGGTCTGGGTAGATGAACCTGACAGGGAGATGGCCATTGAAATCCTAAAAGGAATCAAACCAAAATTTGAAGCCCATCATAACATTGAAATATCGGATCAGGCCATTGAGACGGCGGTGGAACTGTCCATGAGGCACCTGATAGATTTCAGACTTCCGGATAAAGCCATTGACCTGATAGATCAGGCCTGTGCTCAGAATATGCTTCAAACGCTCTCTTTTACGGGGAAGTCAAAAATCCAGGCAAAAAAAATGATTGGAGTTCAAGAAATCGCCAAAGTTGTGTCTCAACGCACCCGGATTCCCCTGGAAAGTCTAACCGTTGAAGAAAGCGGGAGATTTCTTGATATGGAAAACATCCTGCGAAAACGTGTTAAAGGTCAGGATCAAGCGGTCAGAGAGGTTTCCGAAGCCGTCCGTACAACAAAAGCAGGATTGAAAGATCCTCGACGACCTGCCGGAGTTTTTCTTTTTCTTGGATCCACCGGAACCGGAAAAACCGAACTCGCCAAGGCTCTGGCAGAATTTCTCTTTTTTGATGAACACAAACTCATCCGGATCGATATGTCAGAGTATCAGGAAAAACACAGTGTTGCCAGACTCATCGGTGCACCTCCCGGATATGTGGGATACCAGGATGAGGGTCAGCTCACCACACAAGTTCGAACCAGTCCTTATTCAGTTGTCCTCTTTGATGAAATTGAAAAGGCGCACCACGATATTTTCGATATTTTCCTTCAGATCTTTGATGAGGGAATGCTCACGGATACCAAAGGCCGAAAGGTCAATTTCAGAGAATCGATTATAATTCTTACCTCCAATCTGGGCAGCAAAACGGTTAAAAAAACAAAACGACCGATCGGTATTTATATGAGCCAGGAGGAAAAACAAAAAAATCCGAAACCAGGGCAACCTTTGGGCGTTTCCTTGGGCGATTTGGAAACACAAATAGATACACCTCCCTTTGTTAGTCGGAAAAATCAATGGAAAGATTACAGGGAAAATATTTTAAAAGCTGTAAACCGCAGTCTGCGACCGGAACTCATCAATCGAATTCAAAAAAAGGTGTTTTTTTATCCTTTGGATAAAGAAGCAGTTAAGGAAATTGTTCAGAAAATACTATTTGATATTAATCAGCGGCTTGAAGCCAAAAATATTGCCATAAAATTGAGCGAGGAAGCAGAGTCATTTCTTCTGGACCGGGGATATTCTGAAAAAGACGGTGCCAGGCATATGGAAAGAGTAATGGAACAGTACATCGTTCAACCAATTGGCCGGGAAATTCTTGAAGGCCGGATAAAATCCGGAGAATCTGTCGAGGTTACCGAATCAGATACGGATGATAGACTATCTTTTCGAAGCCTGTAATCAAATAGGAGTTATTACTCGATGATCAAGTTTTTTCCCGTCATCCCGGGTCTCCGTTCCGCTACGCCCGGAATGACGAAGTTTGTTATGAGCTGAATTAAAAAAACTTGATCATCGAGTAATACAAAAACTTAAACATCGAGTGAAAGGAGTTATAAAAGATGGGATATGTCAAAATACCTCATGTTATTGAACTGACAGAGCAGGGGCAAAGACAGGTCGATATTTATTCAAGAATCCTGACCGACCGTGTCATTTTTTTAACAGGTGAAATCAACGATGATGTAGCGGATATCATTATTGCGCAGTTGTTTTATTTGGAATCTGAGGACAGCAAAGCAGATATATTTCTATATATCAACAGTCCAGGCGGTGTGGTAACTGCTGGCCTGGCTATCTATGATACCATGCAGTATATTTCCTGTGATGTAGCGACAATATGTTTGGGACAAGCCGCATCCATGGGCGCCATGCTCTTGGCAGCAGGAGAAAAGGGAAAAAGAATGGCTCTGCCCAATGCCCGTATTATGATTCACCAACCTCTCGGAGGTGCCCAGGGACAGGCATCCGATGTTGAGATACAGGCACAGGAAATAGTGAGGATTAAACAAAAATTAAACGAAATATTAGTTGAACATACTGGTCAACCCATTGAAATTATTAAAAAGGACACAGACCGGGATTTTTTTCTTACCGCTGAAGTGGCTGTTGAATATGGCCTGATTGACAAGGTGGTTAAAAAAAGAACCATGTACAAGAATTAGACTGCATCGATTGTTTTCCTAACCTATGGATAAATCAGTCATTTCAATAATCTCAAAGTTTATCCGCGTTACTGGTATCTAATAAAAAGACCCTTTTTGCAAACAATTACCAACCTATAATTTATATTCCTTTCTGTTGCAAATCACCATAACTATTTAAAATAATAGCAATTAAAGTAAAGAAAAACAATTTTTCAGAAATACTTTCACGATTGGCACGGCCTTTGATTCATACAGGTTAAACGGCAGAACAGATATAAAAATCGTAAAAACCGAAGAACCTGTAACTCGATATTCCAGTTTTAAGGATAAAGAAAAAAGGGGGGAAATAATGAATCAGCCGCAATCACAAACCTGGAATAATGATCTGCAATCCGGACAGGCTACCGAAGCGCTGAAACAGGCTGCTGAATTCATGTCATCGCTGTTTGGGCTTGAAATCATCGTTAATCAAGATGGAATGCGGCTTTATTCCAGCATTCGTAAGGGGGCTGGGCAGGTCATCGGTGTGCAGGATGTTTGTGGAAAAATTATCAACGATGAGTATATTGTTTTTCAATTCAAAGTAGCCGAAGCGTCCACTAGTTTTCAATTGCCTTGGGGTATGATAGTTGAAGCTATAACCAGACTGGGACCTCGGATGACCGTCATAAAACCGCCTGTCAACTCCAACGACAAAACCACCGCCTTGTGGGTTGAACTGCGCACCAATCCGACTCCCATGGCCCCTATTCGAGCCGCAAATTTTTCCAGGCAGCTTGAAATTATTAACGATATCGCCAACCGGCTTCAGGCGGCAATTCCCAGCACAGACGAACGGGAAGCGGCTTTAAAGAAAAAATTCAAGGATTTTAAAGGGTTGGTTACTCCGATACTCCCGGCTCCGGTTGACACGGTTCAAAAATCGGATCTGACCGTAGCAAAAGAGATCGATTATTTTTTAACAGCATCCTGCCCGGTTGCTATTTTTTCGCAACATGATATTGTTACCCATTATTTCTTGGAATTACTGGCCAGCCTGATCAATCAAAAAACAACCCGTCACCCCCTTGGCAGACTGACACCCGGCAGTATAAGAGCCATCGAGCTGCTGGAATTGATAAAAAAAACCCCCGTAGTTCTGGTTATTCGCGTTGAACAGATTACCTTCGGCTCGGTCTATGAAAGCAATGCTGAAATCACTGGGTTTTTGCAGTCACTTTTGGCTATCAATAGGCCATGTATATTTGTGGGCGGCTCGATCCAGATTCAGAATTTATTTTCGGGGGGCCAAATAGCTGCCAACTCCCCTCTTTCACCGGTTCTCATTGCTTTACCGAACAAAGTTGCCAATGAAGATCTGATAGACTGTTCTTTAAGACAGGCGGCTGAATTTTGCGGCGGACTGGCAGCCGGAGCCCAAAACCAAATCCGCTCGGCTATTCTGGCACACACCCGTCACTTGCCCAACGATCAGTTCACTCATATTCTCCCATTTATCGCCAACAGCAGCTTAAACCTGTGGACAGCACAGGGCTCATCGGGTTTAAAACAGGAACTAGAAAAAACCGTAGCTTTATTAAGCGGTAAAAAAGAAACTGTAGCCGGAATGGCCGCGCAGTTTTCCGCTCAGCGGCCAGATTCGATTCAGGCTTGCTTTGTCGACAAATTAAGTCATCCAAAGCAACTGCTGGACGATCTGAAATCTGATATTTTCGGTCAAGATTCTGTCCTGGAAACCGTTGCCAACCGATTGTGCCAGGAAGCCGTCAGCCGTCCCTCTAACCAGCCGATACGTTTGTGTCTTGTCGGTACGTCCGGTACCGGAAAATCTCAAACAGCCATGCGATTGGCTGGTTACCTGGGTATTCCTTATGAAAATATCGATGCTGGTGGATATTCAAACATTCAGATGGCCAATACACAGCTTTTTGGAAGCGGGCCCGGTTTTGTTGACAGCAATAAAACACCGCGATTGATGAAAATTGCCGCTTATCATCTGGGATGTGTTCTGGAGGTGTCCGATCTTGACCACGCAACCCGGGAGGTACGTGAGCAATTGAGCGAACAATTTTTGCAGATCTTGCAAACCGGTCAGGCACAAAGTGGTCATGGCACCACCTTTTCATGTGCTTCCCTGATTATCATATTCACATTAAATTTACCGGATGGAGCCGACGAACGGTTGTTTACTCCGATTGGCTTCGGACAACCGGAAGCCGGGGATATCCTAAATACCCTGACAACGGAATTGAAAAAAATGCTGTCGCCCGCATTTCTGTCCCGAATGGGGCAAGCCGTGCTGTTCAACCATTTGTCACAACGCACATTGGCAATGATTATGGAAAGCGCTCTTGAAAAAAGCCTGCGCACGGCCGGAAAAAATTTTGGTATCGATATTAATCAGATACAGATTTCCCCAAGCCTCGGAAAAAATTTTATAAAAATAAAAAACAAAGACGCAATTGCTTTTGGTGCCCGACCTCTGGAAGATCGGGCCCGGGAACTGGTGGTTAACGCCTTTTTGGCTTTTATTGAAAACCACAATATGCAGCTTGCTGGTACCGTCAACCTGGCCGTAAAACTTTCCCAAAAAGGGGAAAGGCTTTTGCTAACAGCTTATTAAGAAAGGAAATCGTAATGTATAGAACCATTTATCCTATTTCTAACCAAAAAAAGTACAAGCAGGCCGGTCCTGACGATCTCATCGAATTTTTACCGCCGCCCGGCGAGCATCCCTTGATTATCAGCAAGGGAATAGCCGAAATTCTGGTTTATGGAGTTGTCAACCGGGAAAAAATCCATTTATCCGGACGAACCGGCCAGGCAAAAACCAAGTTAATCAATGACTTGGTTGCAGAACCCAAAAATTTTGAGATTATCTGTCATCAATTGGGATATCCGGTCAGACCATTGAAAGTATTTGCCTGTGAGATGGCTATGTTTGAAGCGCCATCTGAACTCTGGCAGCACCGGTCCCTTGAAAACGGCAATACCTTTGACGAACTCAGCATCCTGATGCAGATGTTGAAGCAGGCCGCTCAGTTGACGGATACTGCATATCCGGTGATCCATCTGAAAGAGTTCGGGCGCGTTCATTCGTCGGCAGTGCAAGCTGGTTTGCCGAATATCATGGCCGAAGGTACTATCCGGACACCTGATAATCAGCTAATAAACGGCAGGTCAATGGCTTGGCTGGCAGACAGCAATTATCAGGATGCGGACGGGCAATATACCCTGGTCAATCTTGATGACGCCTTAAAGCGAAGATTTACCTTGCATATCTGTATGGAAATTTTCAGTCCTGACCAGGAGTTGGCAATATTGCAGCAAACGGAAAAATTTTACCAATAAAAAGGAGGCTTCAATGACGGAAAAAGAATTGCTTGAAAAAGTGATAAAGCTAGGAGACATTATTCGCGGTTACCAGGCCGAAGGTCAACTGCAATCAGTCCCGCCGCCGACCATTTATGGTTATCTTTCGCTTTTAAGACTGGCCAGGGGGTTATCCCATTTAAGCTTAAAGCAAGTGGCGTTTGCCACATTGCTGGGCAATGCCAGCCCCGAAGATTACAAAATCCGAAATAATGCCTTCTACGAAGCTTTTGGACTCCGCAACGCCCAGAATGATGACGATCCGACGCTGGCCGGCGATTTGTTTTAGAGAAAGGAGGTGTCCGTGAATCATTTTCAAATGAGTAACCAGTCGACACGCATGCGGCATTCAAAATTTGAATGGGCGGGATACAGTCTTGGTGATGGCTTTAAACAGGAGCTTTCTTTTCAAGACCGGGCCAAACCCCAGCAGGAATTCTATAAAAAAGCCAGCCAGATTCAACAAGCGATTGCCGCATTACTGGAAGGTGAAACCGAACATGCCCTGCATCCACGGATAAAAGTGCAATTAACACCATTTTTCACGGACTACCCTTCTCAACTTTCCGCCTATGCAGCGTTAGGACTGACGGGTTTTCTTGAGTTTAAGACCAGAAATCACAGTAACTATTTACTCGACGCCATAAAAGAATACTTAAAACAACCTCATAAAATTGACAACGTGAGGGTCGATAAAAAAGAATATCAACAGGTTATACGAACCGTCTGTGAGTGGGTGTGGAATCGATTAATTCTGGAGGATCTCAGTCGCACCACGGCCAAAGCACCGTTGGAAATCTACAGGTTGTTTGTAGCATCACAAGAAAACCTGCGATTCAGTTGCATTTCAGAAATCATCCGGGCTGTCGTACTCTTTGGTGACGTGCTTCCACCGCTTGAGAAATTGAATTTACATCCGTTAACCCAGGCCATAATCGAAAAATGCATCCATATCAGTATGCCTTATTTTATAAGGATAAATAATGCACCCGCTAATGAATTTCCTAAGCTGGGAGTCATCTGGATACGCAAAATGAGCAAGACCCTTTCGACCTATTTACCACCACCGAAACCAGCATATAACATTGATGATCTGAATGAAATTCTTAATAAACTGAATTTGGAACTTGAAAATATTGATAAAGATAAAGACCATGACCATCAAAAAAACTCCCCATTACCTGTTTCGGAAACAGTGGATACAGACAAGGAAGACAAACAAACTCAGCCCCCCTACCTGAATCGTCTTAAATCCGGAAACGGCAACCAATCTGATTTCCGTTTCAACGCTCTGGATGCGCCCCAACCTCCGGCTTTGGCACCTCCGGAAAGCGTGGCCGGTCATATCGCCCAGGCCAGGTCGTCAAATAAAGAAACGACTGACCCGAATCTGAATTCCAACCATCCGACTGCTGATGGACCGAATAAAGATGACCCAGGGTTGAATGACATCATGAAAGATCTTAACAAAGCCCTTAATCAAGCGGGTAGACAGATGAACAATTTTGAAGATATCCGTTATGACAGGTTGAAAAATAATCAACTGTTCAGACCGTTTGAAAAAGGTCCCATACAGGGCTTTTCTATGGAAGGACATGAAATTAAGCAGAAATTTGGTGACCAGGAAGCCGGCGGGCATTTATTTGATAAACAACTGCCAACAAGCAACGACTGGCAAAGTGTTCAGAATTTGCGGCAAGAGGCATTTCCTATCACCCGACAGTTGGTGAAAAACCTCTATCCGGCCTTGGAACATCAGCCAAGGGCACAGGCATTTCGGTCAAACGGATTGATTGATTCCCGCAGGCTGGCCCTATCCAATTTTTCAACGACAGTTTTCAAACGATATCAGCAGCAATCTTTAAATTCCCGAAATGGACGCCCGTTGCTGGTTATTGCCTGTGATGGTTCAGCATCCTTAGGTAAAAAAGAAATGACGACATTAAAAGTGCTGGCAACCGCATTTTTAGAATCTTCGGTTAAAAGCCGGCTTCAGGTAATGGCCGCGCTCTATCACTCGGATTCCATTCACAATGCACCGGTCGTGCAATGGATCTATCACCCTCATAAATCACCGATGAACAGTCCGAAGCAGGGAATAAACGCCCTGGCCGCTCTTCCGAAATCCGGACAGGGTACCCAGTCGGATGCCATCAGCTTGTCATTTGTCTTAAACGAGGCCAAAAAGTTGGCCCGGAATAATATGACTTATCTGGTATTGCTGACAGATGCCAAATGGAACCAGTCTTATAAGCAAAAGCTGAAAGACCTGTCGGCCACCGAAGAAGTCAGTGGAACATTTGAAAATGCTTATAAGGAATTCGCCGGAAAGTTGGATGTAACCATTATTGCCACTAAAGCTAAAACCGGTCTGGAAGATCTGGTGAATAAAAGCATTCATATTGACAAGGCTGAACAAGCGGATCCATTTCGGGTTGCCGAGAAAATCGCTTTATATGTCGCTTCTTGCTTACGTGAGCGGAAACACATCAATTTCCTTTAAAGAAGAGGAGGTGCATATGTTGAATGCAGCAGCGCCGAGAAAAAAGAAGGTCCGGCAATATATCGGCCCATTGTTGAAACATCTCAAAAATTATGACAATTATCGAATCGAGCTTCAAAACCAAGGCGGTAACGCCAGAGCAATTCGCCAATTGACAAGCTTGCTGAATAAAAAGTTTTTAATCAATTCTCCATATGAAACAAACGTCATGTCTTTGACTGACCAGCAGGCATTAAAAAAACTGCTTAATCAGTACGACATTATTTTCGATATCCGGCAAAATCGACTTGGCATGCCATTATATTATGTATGCTGGACATATTATGATTATTATTCAAACACCAGTCTTATTATAGACGACCTTTATATAAGCCCCGATTATCAATTCAGTGATGAGCGATTCGTTAAGCTTATGTATAGCGGTCATGAAATATGGCACATACGGGTAGCACCTTTCTGGGATGCGTTGTACGAAGAATTGAAAAAGAAAGTCATCTACGATGCCGAAGACCGAACAGATGCCGTCTTGACAATGCTGGGTAGTCATATCCTGGGTGCGGCCTGGCATAGTGATCAAATGCTGGCAGTTCTGACCGCCAGACACTTTGGTCTGAATCATTTTTATCAGACGATAGAGCTTCTTTACCTGATTCTTTCGGGTGAACTCACTCAAATCCGAAATATGCTTGACCCGGATATTTTGAATTTTTTTGATCACATTTATACTAACCCGTCTGTTCACCGGTTTCTAGTATCACTTGATACCATTGATGGAAATGCAATCAGCCAATTGCCTGCTACCGCACTCAATTTGTATCAAGATCTGAATGCGGCATTTTCCCGCTTTTTAACGACACAAGTAAGCTGGGGATTTAATCATCATAACATCGCCTTATGGAAAGTCGTTTTTGGTAACTATTACCGTCTTGATCTGGTAGCGGCGTCTCTGTCGAACAATGAAGAGCTGAGCAAGGCGTGCAGCATTTTAGAACAGCGGGCAAAAGACATTATTGAAGCGGTATTTTGATGGACAAGTTCAGTATATAGGTTGCTGGCAAATGATCTTGAAAGCTTTGCCAATTTTTCAGATAATAGCATTTATGAAAAAGTAAATGTTTACAAGACACTGATGCCAATATCCGTGAAGAGGCCGAAAGGACATTGACACTATTGCGGTAAGGCACATGGGGTTTGAACTTCTCTCAAAAGCATCCTCAACTTCGGCAAAGATTGGAGTCCAAATGAATTCTGATCAAAGCGGGCAGTATGAAAGGGTTGGCCGAGGAAGCCCCGGTAGCATACATTGATTAATGCCTTCGTTAGGATGTCATCAATTCTTTAATAGTATCCAGAATCGGTGATTTCAGAGGACGCCATTTGGGTTCAATCGCTTTTTTATTGTACCATTTAAAGTCCACCGCCTCGTACTTTTCCTTAATCACATACTGATTCTGATCACCATAACGTATTTCAGGGTAATATTCGATAAAAAGCATCCGGTTGGGCTCAATATTGAATTTTTCCGTAACCTGAGTAGCAATATGTCCTGAGCAGCTTTTAATGGACATTTTGCTGTCCGGAACATCGGAAATAATAACGATTATAGGTCTTAAAAAGGCTAATCTTGTATTTGTTCCTTTTTTAAGATCGAAAATACGTAATTTGCATTTTCCACTGGCTAGTTTCAGCGGACCGCCCCATCCGTCCCATGTAAATATTTCATCGTATATTTTCATATATTCTCTCCTTTCATAATCCGTATTCATATATCGGATGAAGTCTTATATAAAAACTAATACCGGGTGAGGGCACTGTAAACACGAAGCAATTTGTCCGGAAGTTCACGGACATCCGAGATTATGCTGTGATGAACAGCACCATAAAGATCGTCAAGGCGAGGATCGCCGGTAATATTGACAGTGATTGCTCTAAAAGCAATTTTTTTAGCCAGAGTTTCGGAAACCGCCTTTCGGGTATCCCGGATAGCATATTCCTGCTTGTAATCCAGATCATTCGGGAATCCATCCCCCAAAAGTATCATTAATCGTACTATCGCCGGTACATTTTCCAGTTGGCTGGCAGCGTGTCGAATGGCCGCTCCCATCCGGGTGCTCCGTTGGGGAGCCATCGCATTTATCCGATTTTTAACCGGAGCCTTTATCGGTTCGCCAAAATCCCTGATTCGGAAATAATCCACCCCAAGGCGGCCGGTTCCGGAAAAACCGGCGATCGCCAGGTCATCTCCTAGAACTTCCAGAGCTTCGCAGAAAAGGACAATCGCTTCTTTTTCCACATCCAGCACGCTTTGCGTCGATCCTGGCACATCATTTCTGGTAGATCGTGAAAGATCCACAAGCAGAAGCACCGCCACATCGCGCACCTGTTTGAGTCGCTTGATGTAAAGTTTATCCGATGGCAACCATCCAGCTTTTCTGTCTATGGCAAAATCAAGCATTGCCCGGTAATCAAAATCATCTCCTTCACTCCATGGCCTTAAAATTTTTAATCCCTGAGGCTTCAGAAGTTCAAAGGCATATTTGATTCGGCTGACAAGTCCCGGATAATTTTGAAGCGTCATTTCATAAAAATCACCATCTTGTTCCGGAATATAGCGATCCGTTACGCGAACATGGTCATTGATATAATCGTTTAGGTGGCAATTCCATTCTCTATACCAAAAAACCGATCCATCAGTTTCGATATCCGAATCATCCGCATATTGTCCTATTATCTTTTTCAGATCGGTATCTGAAAAATCCCGGAAAACGGGTATTTGTTGAGATTGGGTAGGCTCTGTCTGAGCAAGCTGAAGCAGCTCGTTAAAATCATCGGGAGACAACCGCCCCCCTTTTTGAATCATTCGTTTTCGTATTTCGGATTTAAAAATGTTCAGGCCAAACATCTTTAATTTAGATTTTAATTTGTCTGCCAAGTTATCAATATGTTGAAATGTTTTTCTATATAAATCCGGACGGATAAGCCGATTGAAAGGAACTTTTAAGGGCTGATAGCAGGTATTTGTGCTCAAATCTTTAATCCGGCACTGGTTTTGGAAAAAATCCGTCACAACCGGATAGGCGAAAAACACCAGGCCGGCACTGGTTTCCACTGTTGGGGCTTTGCTGATTTCAATTTCGAATTTTTCTGCCAGGTCATTGACAATACGATTTTCCGTACCGGTTAAGAATTTCTGGATACAGGGAATAAAAACGCCGGCGCCGATTTTCGCATAAAGGGCTAACAGCAAGCATACTCCGTTTTCAGTACCTATTTGAGCAGTGATACGTTTCAGTTCGGCTGTCAACAAAGGGGTGACTTTTTGGATCAGGCCGGGATATTTTCGGGCCATCAGAACCCGCAATCTGCCATGTTCGAAAATATTGAAAAGATCATACGCCAGTTGTTGTACGGAAAATGAAACCAGAAATTTTTCCAGGTCTGAAAGCATAGACAGATCTGTTTCAGTATTGTTTAAAGCTAACTTATTTTGGGAGCAAAATCGTTCCAGATCGAAATCAAAAGTGGAAAATTCATAGAGTCCGGTTTCCAGCCGGATAAGAACCTTATACAGATTAAAATTATCTTCCTTGTTATTAAAGTAACCAATCCGGTCCGGAAGATACAAATATTTGCCATCGGAACAGGCATAAAGCGCTTCATTTTTGTCTTTTACAGAATCGGAAAGCTTGGATACAGGACGGACCGCAAGAGACATCCCGGTTCTTGCCCGAAGATAACGGTTGAGTGACTGCTGCACCTGAGAAAAAGGCACCAGAATTTGTATTTTATGAAAACAATCCCTGCCCAGGTAGGAGTTTAATGACAAAAAGTTTGCAGCCATCTGCCGACTATGGAATCGTTTTTTAAGACCTATGGATACAAATTGCTTTAATGACGCCGGTGATAGAAGATCCAGTCCTTTGTCAAGCCCGTCCAGAAAAGCATCAGCCAGGAAATAATCAGCTTTGATAACTTCGGCAAAAATTGAAATAAACAAATGCCGGTTTTTCGTGGGAAACTTTTTTACGGCATCGGGGATCAGGTAGGAAAAATGCAGCGATTGGTTATAATTTAAAGCTTGTGAGAAGGTATCATACAGCAATATCAAAAATGCCTCAGCGTCGGCTTTATCTTCTGAGTTTAAAAGATTTGTTAATACCTGAAGTGATGTTTTCAGCGTATAGGTTCCTTTGGCGTTCATGGTATTTACTGCCAGGAGAAACTGGTTTAGCAGTGCATCATTCCCATGAATCAAAACAGGGGGTAAATGTTCGGCCATCAGACGACCTATGGTAGGACCTGTTTTCCCGAATTCATAGACCAGTTTCCGGTAAACCGGTATCTTATTGATACTGCCTTGTCCCAGAAGTTGGGCAAATCCCACCGCAATTGCCCACCCAAAAGAGACCTCCCGTTCCATTGCCCAAAATGTATCTTCCAAAAGCAGTTTCAGGTTCTGGTTTGAAATAAAAGAAAGGTTTTGGGTCAACTGTTGTTTAACACTTCTCGACAGTTCCGGATCGGCGATGGAAAGAGTTTTTAAGGTTTCCTCGAAAGCGTGAGGCGTGTTGTGATGATTAACTTCTTTCAAAATAATTCGTGTTGATCAATTACAATATTGACTGACAGTTTTTACTGTGTAAAATTAATAAATTTAAAAAGTATGTCAATTTAAACACAATATCAAGGAGAATTTCATGACCCTGCAAGGTGCCGGTGGAACCAAAGGAGGCATTGGTCGTTTTTTTATCGGTTTTGTCATGATGGTAGCCGGGGGATACTTGTTTCTCGATGCTATAAAAGTCACTAACCATTTTGGGTTCGGTCACGCACTGTATTCTTTCGGAAGTTTTCATTTGACAACCGGAATGGTCATGTTTCCGTTTATCTTCGGCATCGGTATTATTTTCTATAATGCTAAAAATATTCTCGGCTGGATTCTGGCTGTCGCATCTTTAATTATGCTGGGCTTTGGTATTATTTCCAGTATTAAGTTTAGAATGCGGTCCATGTCTGCTTTTGAATTAATCAGTATCCTGGTCCTGATGATCGGCGGTTTGGGGCTGTTTTTAAGCTCCCTGAAAAACTTTACTGACAATAATCGTTCATGAAAAGCCACGTAAAAAGGCAGGACTTATTGATGGATAAGCCCTGCCTTTTATAGGTGCTTATTTTCAGAATCGATATTTCAGTTTTAGTCCTCTAATTTAAAAGATACATTTACTCTCGCACGATAGGCAGTCACCTTACCGTTCTCTACTTTCAGGTCCAATTTACTGATCTCAGCTACTCTCAGATCCCTTAAAGATTTACTGGCCGCAGTTATAGCATTCATGGCGGCTTCCTCCCAGGAGTTCGGGCTGGTTCCGACTACTTCGATGATCTTGTAGATACTACCGCTCATAGTTTCCTCCTTCCTAAACATATTTAAGGTTAAGTGCCGATTCTAAATTGTCTTTTATTAATTAATGGTAATGATTACTCAAAAGTCAAGAAAATTACAAAAAAGGTTCCAGGAATTTCAATAAAAAAATTGTGTATTTTGAATTGGTTATCCCTGAAAATCCATGTTAAGGGATATCCGAGGTAAGTATGTGCTTTATTGATCGAATTGATTATATTTGATATATATGATTTTTATCTGATGGTCAAGATTACGTTTTAATTTCATTCTATTTTTAAACCTGATGTTTTTTGCGAAATGACTCGATCACGCTGGTTTTTTCAAACCTTATTTGTCTTTATTTTCTCTATTTTTGCTCTGGGGCTTTCTTTATTTTTATATATTTACTGGTATATGGAAGTCAGTCAGGGACTCCGGAAACTAATGGACAAGTTCGATCTCAATAAAACCCAGGTGCTGGCTTCGGAAACATGGTTGGTAATCTTGATACTATCAATTTTGATGGCCCTGATTTTTGTGGGAATTTTTATCATTTTTGTATACAGCCAGAAAACTTTTCGGCTTTTCAGGTTACAAGAAAACTTTATCAATAATTTTACCCACGAGTTGAAAACTCCGGTGACATCCCTCAAATTATATCTGGAGACTTTTCTGAAGCATGAAATTCCTGTGGAAAAACGCAATATATTTATCAATTATATGCTTCAGGATGTGGCCCGTCTTTCCGATACAATTAACCGGATTATGAATATGGCAAAAATCGAGAGCAAAAGTTATACGAAAGACTTTGTGGCTTCTGAAATTGTATCGGAAGTGAAACGGTTTTGTAGCAATAATAAGCATCTTTTTCCCGATTGTGAAATCAGCGTTTGTCATCCCCCGGGATTTCAGTTTCGATACCAGATCAATCAGTCCCTCTTTGAGATGCTGTTGATAAATCTGATTACCAACGGTATAAAATATAACCATTCAAAAAAACCGGAGATTTTGATTGATTTTTCAGAAACCAAAAAGAAAATCCAGATTCGGTTTCAAGACAATGGCATTGGACTGGAACGTATGGAATTAAAAAAAATCTTTCGTAAATTTTACCAGGTAGGCGATTCTGACGATATGTCTGCAAGGGGAAGTGGTTTAGGACTTTACATGGCCCAGAATATTGCCCGTATTCACAAGGGAAAATTAATTGCCGATAGTCAGGGCCCGGGAAAAGGAACAACATTTATACTTATGCTTCCACGAAACAGGATGGTTCAATGACAATCACATCCAAAAAGCGAATTTTGATCATTGAAGATGATGCCCATATTGCCAATGGTCTTCAGTTAAACCTTGTCCTTCAAGGTTATGAGGTATCTGTTTCTTTGGATGGTAATGCCGGTTTGAAAAAGTGGCAAGACTGGAATCCGGATCTTATTATTCTGGATCTGATGCTTCCGGGTATCGACGGGATTTCCGTTTTGAAATATATCCGTAAAAGTGATGAACGACTTCCCATTTTAATTTTATCCGCCAAAAATGCATCCAATGACAAAGTCAAAGGGCTTTCATACGGCGTGGATGATTATATTACCAAGCCATTTAATCTGGAAGAATTTATGCTTCGGGTAGAACGTCTGCTGGTTCGGGATTCCTGGGCACGAGAGGAGTCGCTTCAACGGCTGGAAGCAAAACCATCCGGTGGCATCTATCAGTTCGGTGAAAACCGGATTAATTTTGATACGCTGACAGCCCGTGGACGATATGGAAAAATACAACTGACTGAACTAGAGACCCGGCTTTTGTGGATTTTTGTTCAAAATCGGGGTAAGCCCCTTCATCGATCACAACTGTTGGAAGAAGTATGGGGATATAACGCAAAAACCTCTACACGTACATTGGATAATTTTATTGTAAGATTCAGAAAATATTTTGAAGCAAATCCGAAAAAACCGGTTTATTTTAAAAGTCTTCGATCTGTCGGATACATTTTTGATCATAATTCGATTTGAAAAGTATAGATTTCAGCATTTCAACGGAACGGATCCCACATCGTTCATTCGTTTGTAAAAACGGGCAAAATCGATTTGGTAATTAAAATCATCCCGTTCTTTTAACCACTGATCTTTGATATCCATGTTTCTTACCAGAATCAATTCTTCGGTTATATTCGATGCCTGGATAATTTTCATTCCGGAGGGTGCCCAAATGCCGCTTCCCCCCCAAAAATAGTCTCCGGTGACAGCGTGACGTCCTACCATATTGGCACTTACGGTCCAGATCTGATTATAGGCCGCCTTGGAGGCATTCATTAAATCCCACAGCAGGCCATAATAATGGTCACTCATGATATTCATACGGGGATATTCGCGGAGTGCTTCGGAACGCCAGTTTGCCATCGTGATGATTCCATTTACATGATCCCGGAATGCATATTTTTTGGACAGCTCTACAAAACAAAGGTCATAGCAGATCAAAAAACCGAATCGTCCCCACTTGGTATCTATGGTAAGACGCTTGTCAGAACCTTGCAGAAAATATTGCTGCTCGATAGGCGGCAAAAACACCTTATCATATATATAATTTTCATCGAGGTAATTGATGTTTTGGCTCAAAATAAATGTGGAATTATAAAAAGCACCGTTTTTTTTCCGCACATTGTTGTAAAACACATATTCAAGCCCCTTACCGTCGGTACGAAGACTTTCACGGATACGCCGGATGGTTGGCCTTATGTTTTCATTTTTACCTTCTTCCAAAAGTTCTGTAACGGTCTCATAGTCATCCCAAACATATCCGGTAACTGTCAGCTCCGGGAAAATGACAATGTTTGCCCCTTTTTCATGAGCTATCTGAACAACCTCTTCCATTCTTGAAAGATTGATTGATACATCGGAAACTAAATTAAGATTGGCCAACAAAATACTGGGGCAGTTTTCTTTATCGGAAAAATCTCTTTCTACAAGACGCATGGTATATTGCTTCCTCAATTTATTTTTGAACGTTTCGTTGAGTTTTATACTGTTGCTATCGATACTACAGTACATAACCCGGGGCAAGGACAAAAACAGGCCCGGAATACGAAACGAAAAAATATTTTTTTAAAAAATGCTTGACAAAATTATCAGGGTATATTAATTAGTCGCTTCTTTTTTGATTAGGACATTCTAATCTAATATGATAAACCTTACGGTCTTCGGCCATAGAGCGCGAAGAAAGTGAAGGCGTAACCATTGACAAAGTTCTCAATTGTCAGGTTGCGCCTTTTTTATTGACCATTAAGGAGGCAAAACATGACATTGGATCAATTACATCCGGGCGATGAGGGCTATATCAAAAAATTATCCAGCCGCGATAAACTGGGGCGGCGGTTGATAGACATGGGAATTTATCCGGGGCTGCATATCAAGGTAATTCGAAATGCACCCTTAAATGATCCGATGGAAGTCAGATTAGATGGCTATTTTATCAGTCTGAGGCATGAAGAAGCCAGATTTGTGGAGGTTTCAAATTGATGAATGACCGGAAAGTTCTTGTTGCGCTGGCGGGTCAGCCCAATTCCGGTAAATCAACAGTCTTTAATGCGTTTACCGGTGCCAGCCAGCATGTTGCCAATTATCCCGGTGTTACGGTGGATAAAAAAATCGGGTGGTATTCCTACAACGGCCATAAGGTTGAGGTGGTGGATCTGCCGGGTACGTACAGCTTGACATCTTACTCTCCCGAGGAGCAGGTGGCCAGAGATTTTATCCTTCGGGAACATCCGTCTGTGGTGGTCAATATCATGGATGCATCCAACCTGAAGCGATGTCTTTTTCTGACATTTCAGTTAATGGAGATGCAGACACCGCTGGTGTTAAACCTTAATATGATTGATATTGCTCAAAAACGGGGCATTCAAATTGATACGGATAAACTTGCCAGGCTGCTGGGTATTCCGGTTGTCACCACCAATATGAAATCAAAAGTTGGCAAGAATGACCTGATGAATACCATTGCTGACACAGCATCCAACAAAAACGCCCGAAAAGGGGTAAATATCGATTATGGCAAAATGGAGCCGATTCTCCGGGAAATTGAAAATCGGATTACACAGGATATCCCGCAGATTTGTGGTCAATATCCACTCCGATGGCTGGCCATTAAGTTAATGGAGGGCGACAACGAGATTCACAAACTCGTGTCGGAAATTCATCCCATGCCGGAGGGTTTTATGGCTGCTGTCGATCAGTGGCGGGCCGATTTTGAATCTACATGTGATGAAATGCCGGAAGTGCACATTGCTAACCGTCGGTATCAGGCGGCGGGTCGTATTGCCAGATCCTGTCTTCAGTCAACATCAATGGACCGGCTTCCCTGGTCGGATCGTATCGACAATTTTGTCTGTCACCGGGTTTTGGGACCGGTCATTCTGGTAGGTGTTATCTGGCTGCTGTATTATCTTTCTATCGTTCAGGGGTATCATTTAACCAATTATACCTGGCCATTTCTGGCAAAGATCCGGAGTTTAACGGAAACAATCATGCCCGCAGAGGGGTTTATTGAAATTCCATTGATCCGGTCTTTTGCCTTATGGTTTGTGGACAGCATTAATGCACTGCTGAACTATATTCCGATTTTTTTTATTTTGTTTGGTCTGATTGCCATTCTGGAAGACTCCGGCTATATGCCACGCATGGCTTTTATTATGGACCGGTTATTTTCCAGGTACGGTCTGCACGGCCAGTCCACACTGCCCATGGTGCTTGGCGGCATCTATGTCGGCGGATGTGCGGTGCCGGGAGTGATGTCCTGCAAAGGTATTCCGGATGAACGGTCACGACTTGCCACCATTTTGATTATTCCGCTGTTAAACTGCCTGGCCAAGGTTCCGCTGTATGTATTGCTGATCAATATTTATTTCGCTGCGCACAAGGCGTGGGCCATGTTTTTTATCTCAACCATCAGCCTGCTGATGGTGCTTCCGATTTCAAAAATCCTGACACTCACGGTTTTACGAAAAAGGCCGACATCTCCATTTGTTATGGAGATGCCTCCTTATCATATGCCGACCATACAGGGAATTTTGACCCGTGCCGTGGAACGGGTATGGCTCTTTATCCGAAAAATTATCACCATTGTGGCGGCGGTAGCGGTGGTGGTTTTTGTTCTGATGCAGTTTCCGGGAATCAGCGAAGATCGTATGGCATATTATCATTCTCAGAAAGAAAAGGCGATTCAGATATTTTTGAACCGCATTCAACATACCTCCTATGACGGGGTGATTCATGAAAATGACATCATGAGTTTTGTCAACTACTGGAATGATTATAAAAACGCAAGGCTTCAGGCTGGTGGCGGAGCCGCAGCCAAAGCGATCAATGAAAGCTTTCAGAAAAAAAATCCTGTGTTTTTCGATATTATCCGTCGTGAGGGAAAAGACGGCATGATCGCCTACCGGGCCGGCCGGCAGCTTATACAAAGCCGGAAAACCTTGCTGATGGAGATGAAAAACGAACGGATCAACGAAAGCTTTTTGGGACGGATGGGAAAAGCCCTGGAACCGGTAACACAGTATGCGGGATTTAACTGGCGGGTTAATGTGGCGCTGTTAAGTGCGCTTGCTGCCAAAGAAAGCAGTGTTGCTACTCTGGGCGCTTTATACGAATCAGATGAGCGGGGAGAAACCCTCGAAAAGCGGATGGCGGAAAAAGAAACCGGCTTTACGTCTCTTCATGCCCTTGCCCTGATGCTTTTTATGGTGCTCTACCCTCCATGTCTGGCTGCTGCCATTGCGGTTAAAATTCAGGCTGGTGCCACCCGATGGATGCTGTTTTCCATCGGGTATTCAATGATTTTGGGCTTGACCGTGGCATTTCTGGTATTTTCCGGGGGGCGCGCACTCGGACTGACCGGTCTTCAGGCCATGGTTATTTTTTACGGCTTGGCACTCGTGACAACCATTGTCATGGGAATTGTCAAAAAACAGCCGGAAGTTGAATATGCATAAAATAAACAATACGGAGGACAATAAATGTTAAAGAAAATTTTGATGTTAACTGTTTTTACGGCTTTGATATCAATGGGTAACGTTGCTCTGGCACACACCCCTCTTTGCTCCTGTTATGACGGCGGGGATGGAACCATCATCTGTGAAGGCGGGTTTTCCGACGGTTCATCGGCGGCCGGTGTTGAAATGCGGGTTGTCGATAAAGACGGTCATGTCATTAAAGAGGGCAAAATCAATAATTTCGGTGAATTTATTTTCGATAAACCGGAGGGTTCCTATGAGGTCATTTTTGACGCCGGGCCGGGTCATGAAATCAAAATAAACAGTAGTACCATCGCCGAATAAACAGCAAACTCTTGAAAATAGTCAGGAGACAACCAAAAAGGAGATTTTCTTAAAATGCGAAAAATAAGTTGGACATTGACCGGTGTTTTGATGTTGATAATGACAGCTTCAGCATCAGCCCATTTCCAAATGATTTACACGCCGGAGTCAGCCCTTGATAGCGGAAAGCCTGTGGGGATGAAGCTGGTATTCACCCATCCGTTTGAGGCCGGTCATACCATGGATATGGAAAAACCAGAGCAGTTTTTCGTGGTTAGAAAAGGCCGGAAAACAGATTTGCTTGACACCCTGAAACCGATTCAGTGGAGCAGCCTTACCAACACCGGCGCTGCGTATGAGACAACGTGTACACTTCGGGGTATGGGAGATAATGTCTTTTGCCTGGTACCGGCGCCCTACTACGAAAAAGAAGAAGATTGTTATATTCAGCAAATCACAAAGATGATTGTTAACACCGCAGGCTTTCCGACGGACTGGGATACCAGGATAGGACTGCCGGCTGAAATCGTTCCCTTAGACAAACCCTACTGCCTTTGGACCGGAAATGTATTCAGGGGAATCGTTAAAGGTGATGGCAAACCGGTACCCTATTGCGAAATTGAGGTGGAATATCTGAATCATCAGCCCTTGATGGACAAAAATGCGTTTGCCGGCACGGCAGCGGTCAGAGCTCCCCAGGATGCCTTTATTACGATGACCATCAAGGCAAATGCTCACGGAGAATTTACCTTCGGCATTCCCAAGGCCGGATGGTGGGGATTTTGCGCTCTGGGAGCAGGGCCCGATGATCAACATAACGGCAAAGAACTGTCCCAGGATGCTGTTATATGGGTTCAGGCAAAAGATATGTGAACCTGAACCCGCAGAATAATGAAAATTATCCTTCTGCGATAACGGCTGTAAATCAAGACTGTTGGATCAGGGTGCCACGGGCAAAGCGAAGCTTGCCCGTGCAAATCCCTGTACTACAAAACTTCGTAAGTTCGTTACCCCCTTTATGACTTTGTCAGGTCATGTAAAATTAACCTTTTGGCATCTTAAAGGGAGGTAGTGCCCGAACGAAAACCAGGATTTTTCGTTAAGAT
>JAGYNR010000120.1 GCA_018399715.1 Desulfobacterales bacterium
CATGAAAGCAATTGAAAAAAAAATAGCCGAAGTTCAACAGCGAGTCTCAAAGCTGAAAGATCTGGCTCCGAGACTTGACTCTTTTGAAGAATACGTTTCTTCCCGAAACAATATAGATATTGCGGTAAGAAATATCCAGGTAGCCATTGAGGCCTGCCCCTACATCGCCCGTGGCACCCATGCTGAAACCTGAAACCTTTCAGTGGAACAAAATTTGAGATGAATGTTTAAGCCAATTTCGAAATCATTTTCATCACCCCAGTTTCAATCCCAAAACCGATCCAAAGCAAGGTCTGTTTGAAACGGTTCAGTGGTATCAACAGCAGAGGTGGGTTTAACCATTTGAACACGATTTATTATACATAGAGTAAATGATGCCTGTTTCATCAAAAGATGATGTATTGCAATTTCTGAGTGAAAACAAAAAACAGATTAAAGTGATTTATGTGTTATAACCTTCCTGGACAGCCTGTTCCATGGCCGCAAGTTCTTCGTCATCCAGAAAATCAAAGTGAGCGGATCGTTTTCTAACTGAAAGGTTCCCATTATTTTGCAGGCACAACTGAATAAACAAATCAATCAGACGGTCAGGCATGTCAATGATGTCCTGTATCGCTTTTTTGGTATTATCATAGTTGGCCAGAAAACTTAGTTCTTTCACAAGTTCTTCTTCAATGGTTTTGATGACAAATTCGGACAACGCCTCAGCCTGAGCTGTTAAATCCATATAACGATACCAGATCGCCGTATCATTTTCCAAGATCATTTGCCCTGTGTTATTCAATTGATAATCAATGAGCGACAGCAAAGGCCGAGAAAAAGCCTCCAGCGATGCATCGTACTCCGTCTGATTTTTGAGCATGACCGCTGAAACCGGAAACATAAGCCCATGCGGGACCATACCACTTAGCGAAAAAATGTTGTGTATCAGGAAACGGTGAATTCGTCCGTTTCCATCTTCAAACGGGTGCAGAAATACAAAACCATAGGCAACCGCCGCTGCATGAATGACCGGAGAAACATTTCCCGCCTTCATCCGTTTATGAGATTCTATCAGCCCAGCCATCAGGCCGGG
This sequence comes from Desulfobacterales bacterium, assembly GCA_018399715.1. Lineage (GTDB taxonomy): Bacteria > Desulfobacterota > Desulfobacteria > Desulfobacterales > SKZT01 > M55B149. Next base: position 1,076 of record JAGYNR010000120.1, read on the forward strand.
CAGGTCATCCGGCTTCGGGCAGATGTAATGGATTATTTCCTGCTGATAAACAATTGTTTGCCCGATGTAATTCTGGCTCTCACGATAATCACTGTTTTTAAACCTTGAATCAACAATCCGGTTCTGAAGTGCTATCAGCCTGTCCTTTTCGCAGAAATCCTCTTTTTCCGCAAGCGCCAGAGAGGAAATAAATTTTTCTGTTCGGGATGTGCTTGGCTTTAGATGCTCAATTTCAAAGGACGACTTTGTTTCTTTGTTATAAAGGTAATTCCGTGCCCGGCGAAGCAAATCCGACGGATATGCATTAAGAATATCATTGCATTTTTTGTGCAGGTCAAAAGAGTCCAGCCTGGATAGCTTTTCGGTTCTTCTGATGATCGGACAAAAGGTGGGTGGTACGCGATCCGTATGCCGGGTGGTGTGGGATGGCTCCTCAGTGATGGGGAGTCCTATCCCGATTCGGTGCTGTATGTTTTTTTAGCTATAGGTTCAATTTTGGATAATTCGTCTGCCATTTTGTTTTCAATATGCCATAAATCATAAGCCTGCTGCATGCGTAGCCATAAAGCAGGGCCATTACCTGCAAATTTTCCGATTCTTAGTGCCATCTCTGCTGAAATTGGGTGCTTGCAGGCTAATATACGATGAAGTTGCTGTCGCGAAACACCAATTCGTCTTGCAGTCTCACTAACTGATAAATCGACACTTTTAAGCACATCTTCGCGTAAAATCTCTCCAGGGTGTACAGGAGGTCTTTTTAAAGGGCGTTTAACTAAATATTCAGCCATAATTATACCTTAATGATATTGTTCAAGATTGACTTTTAATGCATTACCATCATCCCACTCAAAAGTAATACACCATGGGCCATTAACATGAATGCTATAGCGTTTGGGAACTCCCTGCAGTCCGTGAAAATCGAAACCAGGAATATTCAATTCATGCAAAGATTCTGCTTGATCTAAAGCGTCTAAACGGCGAAGGGCCCGAGATTGAAGATCCTGTTTTATTTTCCGTGAGTGGCCTCGTTCAAATAGCCCGGCAAGCCCTTTATGTTTAAAGCTTTTAATCATAAATGCGATTGTATCATGATTTGTTACAGTGTCAACAAAAATATTACACTATGATTGGAATTTGCTTTATGAGCGGGCACCGAACGTTACAGTTGGATATGCGGTAAGAATATCCTGGCATTTTTTGTACAGATCGGCGGAATCCAGTCTGGAAAGCTTCTCGGTTCTTCTGATGATCGGACAAAAGGTTGGAGGGTCAAGAGATTATTTACGATGCGGTGACGCCGGGATTTATCGCCCTTACAAACCGTGTAATGGTCCTTTGCCTCCAGCGCATCAACATAATTGCCAGACGAAATGTCTTCCAAGGGCAGTTGCTTGCCGGTCAGAAACTCATAGAAGAACCAGATTCTTCGGGCGTATTTTCCGGTTGGCCTGGATTTGATGTATTCGGTGAGTTCTTCTGGAGCAATGTGCTCAAAAATTTGAGCCAGCAATCCCAGGTTAATGCCGTCATACTTCAACGCAAACTCAAGATGGTCGCCGACTTTATCTCCGGGCCAATATCTTGCCGGATATATGTTTTCAGTTGTACCATCCTGAACTTTTGATTTATAAGTTCCTGAAGACGATACAAAAGATGCATGCCAATGAGGCATCCCTGTCAGCCCGAAATTGTCAAGCAGATAATGATATCCCGCAGGACAGACATTCAAAGTGGTTGCCTCCAAAAAGTTTTTCTGTAAAATTGTTATTTATCTGGTAAAATATTTATAATTTTATTAAATGTCAATAAAATATTTATTTAAGAGTTATTTTCATCAAAGTAATTAAAAATTTAAACGATTCAGAAAAGGCGTACTCAAATAACCCTTCAGTCCCTTGTTTTATGTGATTGGGGAAAAATAAAATCATTATTATTGACATTTTAGCATTATTATGTACAGTATATGTGTACATAATATTTGGAGACAAACATGGTAATTCATACAACATACACTAACGCGCGGGCAAGTTTGGCACCCTTGCTGGATAAAGTTACAAAAAATAGGGAAGTGGTTATTATCCAACGTCGAGGGAGTGAAGATGTCGCCATGATAACAGCCGACGAATTGACCGGCATCCTTGAAACAGCCCATTTGCTTCGATCTCCCAATAACGCAAAACGGCTTTTCTCAGCATTGGACAGAGTCAGAAAAAAAACAGGCGCCTCTCAAACAATCGAAGAGCTTCGCAACGAGGTCGGTTTTGAGCCGACGTCCTAAAAAAAACGATGCAAACCGGTACGAAAAGGGAATCTGTTTTTCAGCCAGAGTTTAGAGAGGATTTGTTCTACTGGGTAGAGACCGACCGCAAGACAGCTATTCGTGTTTTTCAATTGATTGAGGGGATAATGCGAGATCCATTTCAAGGCATCGGTAAACCCGAGCCCTTAAAATTCCTTGGTGCGGGTGTTTGGTCCCGTCGCATTACCCAGGAACACAGACTGGTATATGTTGTCGGGCATGAAAGGATCGATTTTATCCAAGCACGCTATCATTACTGATAAAAGAACTTGACCCGGCATATAATTTTGTGACTTGGACGGAACCGGATGCTCCGACGGGATTCCTCCGGGAAATGAAACGCATTGCGCGCCATGTGCTGTTTATTACCTGTAATAACTTTCAGCCTGGCTATCCGGTTTCTTCATAGTATCTTCGGTTTTGAATGGAATCACGGTCAGGTGGAATACAACCATATCACAAGGGTCAAAAAACTTTTTCGGCAAACCGGATTAAACATCATGGAATACGGCGCCATCGACACGCCCGGCTGGCCCGACCCCAGCGGTCCCTGAGATGTTCGTCTGCACCGGCGGTTCGGCAAGGGAAAAGACAATGCGCCAAAAGAAAAACCCGTATGGGAAGTTCCGTTTGTGGAATACGTCCGCACCGGCAATTATCCCGGTTGGATGAAATTTCTGGGCCGGTGGGACATGCTTTTCAGGAAAGGAGTGTTCAAACTCCCCTTAAGTCATTTGTTTTATGTACTGGGAAGGAAATAAGCTTTTCTGATTATCTTTTGCTGTTGTATCCGTCACGAACAGCCTGTTCCATGGCCGCGAGTTCTTCGTCATCCAGAAAATCAAAGTGAGCGGATCGTTTTCTAACTAAAAGCTTCCCATTATTTTGCAGGCACCACTGAATAAATTTTTCGGTTCGGGATGTGCTTGGCTTTAGGTGCTCAACTTCAAAGGACGACTTTGTTTCTTTGTTATAAAGGTAGGTCAGTGCCCGGCGAAGCAAATCCGCGAAAGCCGGAATCCAGAAACCACTGGATGCCGGATTAAGTCCGGCATGACGAAGTTTCTATATTTAATAGCCGGTTTAATAATAGCCGTAAAAAAATTTGGGGGCTTTTTTTGTTTGACGAATTGAGCACTACAACAATCTTCTGAGCTATAAAGTTTATTTTTAAATTCAATAGCAGAGAAATTTTGTTCTGAAGCAGTGCATGTTTTCCAGTTTCAATATATAAATCAATGTCACCGTCCTTGAAAAATCATTCACCTGACTGCCAAATAAAAATAGCTGGTGATCCAGTTATCCACTTTACGCAAGCTCGAGTCGATGTTAGCAGGTTACAGCGAACCGGCTAAACAGGTTAAAAGGTTCTGATACACCTTTTCAAAATTATATTACCCGGCAATCATACAGCGCTATTTTCGGATCTTCCGTCATTATCGGAAATTTGTCTGTAATGCTTTGGGCTATCAGCATACGATCAAACGGATCTTTATGGTAAAATGGCATATCCTTGAGTAACAGTGCTGCTTCCACGCTGAAATCAAGAAGCGCGAAGCCGCTTTCCGTCGCCAGATCTGCCGGATTAAAATCGATATTGAGCTTTCCAACAGATGCCTTAATCATAATTTCAGCGATACTGACAGCACTGACATAGATCATATTTGACAAATCTTCCAATGCCTCACGTTTGGCAACATTTATCCTTTCCGGTTCAGACAATGCCCAGAGAAAAATATGGGTATCAATGATGATATTCATCAATCACCGTTGTAGAACATTGAGTTTATTTCAGCATCCTCATCCATTATAGAATCCGGAACAGTAAACCGGCCTGACAGTAATCCAAGTTTTCTTTTTCCTTCCGGCTTATGAACAACCAGATCCACAAGCGGCAGGTTGTTTTTTGCAATAACAACCCTTTCTCCGCGATAAACAAGGGCCACCAGTTTGGAAAGATTGGTTTTTGCCTCGGAAATGTTGACTATCTTCATATTAATTAACCTCCTTTTAGTCTAAAAAGACCAGGCTGGTCTTTTTAGACTAACCATATCAAATAAGACCAAACTGGATCAAGAAGATTTTGTGTCATGGTCATCGGGGGTAGTGTTGGGCTTTTATTCAAAATATCCTATAAATATCTAATCCGTTATTTTTTCCCCAGCGCATAAAACAAATGACTCATGAACAACTTTTTTACCCCTTTCCTTGGTGCCATATCCAGTTTGCCGATTTTTGTCATCCAGGCGGGATAATTGCCGGTTCTAACATATTTTAAAAACGGTACTTCCCAGAGCGGTTTTTCTTTAGGCAATTTATTGTTAATGCTTCCAAAGCGCCGATGGAGCCGGATATCTCTCGGGCCGCTGGGGTCCGGCCATCCCGGGGAATCGATAGCTCCATATTCCAGAACATTTAGACCTGTGTTTCGGAACAGCTTTCTGACGGTGGTGATATGATTATATTTTACCTGACCATATGTCCATGGAAAACCAAATATCAGGTGAATCAGACGGTGCCAGGGATAGCCGGACTGAAAGTTATTGCAGGTGACCAGCAGCACATATTTTGCGATTCGTTTCATTTCAGCCAGATAAGCGCAGGGATTTTCAAGTTCGGTCCAGGTTACGAAATTAAATGCCAGATCAAATTCATTATCTGTAAATCCGGTGTGGTAAATATTATTGCTTCACAGATTGAAACCTGTTGTTCAAGCTCCAGTTGCTGCCAGCCATACATCATGTCCGTTTCCGGATTAACCAGTGTAACATGACAGCCGTTTTTTGCAAATCCAATGGAATATAACGATCCAGCGGCTTTTGCGCCGTGACTGAGCATGTCCACAACAGTTTTCAAGCCAAGCTCCTTAGTCAGATAGGTATGCAGTTGAAGCATCATGTACCGGTCATATGTAACCCCAAACACTTCGGTTTCTTTTTTTCTTTTATTTTCAAGGCTAACGCCTTGGCCCGTGGCACCCATGCTAAAACCTGAAACCTTTCAGCGGAACAAAAATTTAGAT
>JAGYNR010000121.1 GCA_018399715.1 Desulfobacterales bacterium
TTTTTGAAATGATAAGTTCTGGCATTTCAATTCCTTAGATAGTGCCCCAACGAAAACCGGAATTTTTCGGTAAGATCAAGGAAGACGAAAATTTTAACCACAGACATACATTGAGTATTTTAAGGAATAAAATTTGAGTCTGACACAGATATTAGCAAAAAAGACAGTTTTCATTCAGGCGCTAGATAATAACGGCCATGCCTTGGCGGCACAAAAGAAAATGAAAAAATGGAGATTTTTTATATAAATTGAAGCCGTTGTACAAAAACATGCGGAAAAAATATAGGGCTGAATGGGTATTTATTATTATTGCTGTTTGCTGGGTTGTTTTATGCCGGGCATCCGATGTCACTGCCGAAGAACCGGAAAAGGATACACGACCAAACGTGATGCTTGAAGATATCGTCGTAAGTGCAGAAAAAACAACAGAAAAATTTCAAACCGGTGATGTGGATCTGCAAATTTCCCCAACCTTTTATTCTGTTATACCCCGGAAAAGTTTCGAAGGAAAAATTGAAGGCTTATCGGATGTTTTGAAAAAAGAAACCGGGGTTCAAATTCGAAGTTCAGGCGGTATGGGAAGTTTTTCGGAGGTATCTTTGCGGGGATCTTCAAGTGACCAGGTCATGGTGTTTTTAGACGGTGTATTGCTAAATGACGCGTCCGGCGGGGGTGTCAACCTGAGCAATATTTCTCTCTTCGATGTCGAATCCATAGAGGTGTATCGTGGGTTTACCCCTATCAATTTCGGCAGCGCTTCCATCGGAGGAGCCGTGAATATCAAAACAATCCGTACCGAAGAAGGATTGAAAGCCAGCGCACTGGCAGGATATGGGTCATTCGACACTTACCAGGCAGGTGCCTTTTTAAATCATAAGCCGTCCCGTTGGGATTATTTGGTTTCCGTTGATTATCTGGATTCTGAAAATGATTTCGAATTTGATAATGACAAAGGTACTCCGTACAACCCGGCGGATGATGAAACGGAAAATCGGCATAACGCCCAGTTTGATCAAATGAATATATTGACAAAAGTGGGATATGAATTATCAAATACCTCGCGAATAGATGTATTCAACCAGTATTTTGACAAGGCCCAGGGCATTCCGGACTGGCGCAACAATAAAAGCACGGATACTTCTCTGGAGACCGAACGAAACATCACGGCACTGAAGATAACACTGGATGATTTGGGAAAATGGGAGATTAATAGCGCAACTACGTTGTCTTATTCCTGGAAAGAAGAAGAGTATGATGACAGCCTGGGGCAAATCGGTCTTGGCAGGCAACACACCATCGATACGACCCGAAGACTCGGCGGAAAATTTTATGCCGATACCATGCTCGGCTTTAATCTTTTAGCAGTTCAACTCGAATTCAACCATGAAACTTATGAGCCCGATGACCTGATTACCAGCCGCAGCCCGAGAGACAGTTCAAGAGACACGTTTTCCGCCAGTATACAGGATACCCTCCTGCTGCTAAATGAACGCCTGCTGATTACGCCGGTGCTCAGATATTCATTGACCCGGGATGAATTGGAAAGTTCGGTGAGCGCCTACGGCGTTACGCTAAAAAGCAGAGACCGGGATAACAGTAATATATCTCCCCAGATCGGACTTAAATACGCGCCGTTTTATTGGCTGACCTTAAAATCGAACTTCGGTATATATCTCAGGGAACCTTCTTTTTTCGAGTTGTTCGGAGATCGGGGATTATTTCTGGGAAATACCGACCTGAAAGAAGAAACCGGAAAAAATTTTGATATCGGCTTTGAAATGAAAAAACACTTCGATTTCAATGGCTTGAATTCAGCTTCCTTTAAAGCGGTCTACTTTTCCAGCGATGTCGATGACCTGATTACCCGAACCTTTGATGCCAGGGGTGTAGGAAAATCGGTGAATATTGATGAAACTCAGGTTAGAGGACTCGAAACCGGCATTAATATTGAATTTCTGGATCACTTTCGATTCATCGCCAGTGCTACCTGGCAGGATTCCGAAAATCTATCGGAGGTATCTTCATTTAAGCATAAGGATTTGCCGGGCCGATGGGAAAAGTCTTTTCTGGGTAGATTAGAGTGGCAAATCGGTGATTTTACTGCTCATGTGGAATACCAGGCGGATAAAAACATGTATTACGATTCCGCGAATTTGCTGGACGCTAAAGACAAGGAAGATATCAGTGCGGGGCTGAAATGGGTTCACAACTCCGTAGCCGTTACCATGGAAGGAAGAAACCTGCAGGATAATCAATATGAAGACTTTAACGGGTTTCCCATGCCGGGCCGCTCGTTTTATGTAACGATTAAATATTTTCCCTTTGATGATGAGAAAAAATAATCAATCAAAAATTTCAACTAAAAAGAAAAGGAGCAGAAAGTGAGAAACAAAATTGAAATTCTGTCATTTTTGTTGGGGCTGGTAATGGCATTTGGGCTTTGGGCCGGGCCGGTTAATGCAGAACAAAGTGCTGTCGTGGTTACCGCGGCTGCGGATTATTCCAGCGGTGCAACATCGGTTATCGATGTCAACCCGATCGGCGGACCCCGTGCTGTCCAAAACGATCTGATGCCGACAATTTCAGATTTGGGAGTTGCCGCACATGGCCGTTTTTTTTACCGAATCGAACGTTATATGGGCGATAACATTACCAAGTTTGATATTTCCGATCCCAGCACTCCTGTCTGGCAATATTCCACGCTGGATGACGATGAAACGGTTACCAGCGATCCCCATGCGATGATTTTTGCCAGTGATCATAAAGCCTATATTCTTCGTTACGAAAAAACCGCCGCGTGGATGGTTGACCCTACCGCAACCAGCCATGAGAATTTCAAGACCGGCGAACTTGATTTGAGTGCTTACGCCGATAGTGATGGGATTCCCGAAATGACGAATGGTGTCATTGTGGACGGCAAGTTATTTATTTTGATCCAGCGGATGGACCGGAATAATAACTGGGTCCCTGGAAGCGGATATGTCGCTGTTTTCGATATTTCCACAGACCAGGAAATTGTCACCGAAACCGGCAACCCGGATGGTTTGAAAGGGATCCTTCTTCCTGCAAAAAATCCCGAAGATATTCAATACGTTCCACAGGCTAAAAAAATATACATCTCCTGTAAGGGAAGTCTTGAAGGCTGGACAGGGACTCCTGCGGAATATTCCGGCGGGATTCTTTCCCTGGACCCTTACACGTATGAGGTCAGTATGATAGTTGATGACGGCGACGAAACTAATCATCCCTATGGCAATATTTACAAAATGGTTATTGTGTCCAAAAATAAAGGATATTTCAATGGATTTATAGGATGGGAAGACAATTATCTCTTTTCTTTCAATCCTTTGACCGGTGTCGTTGAAGGCCCTGTATCAGATACCCTCAACGGAATAAATATCACTACCATGGGGGTTGATGAAAATGGATATGTGTGGATTGGCGATGCCACTGCCGGCGGCATGCAGGTTGTGAATTCTGCCGATGACACTGTGGATGAATTTGTCGGGACCAATTTAAATCCGCATGCCATAGCGTTTACAAAAGATGAATTACACACCTATTATCTTCCTTACCTTATATCAAGCAATGAATACGCAACAGGTTTGGCACTGAGAAACATGAGCACCACTACCGATGCTATCGTGACCGTAACCGGATACAGCCCAACCGGAGAAACTATCTATGCATTTCCGCAAAAGATTTCGGCAAGAGGTCAGGTGAATTTTATTGCAGGACGTGATACTAACCTGTTAGGTTGGCTGAAAATCGAATCCACTCAGCCATTGGGCGGGCTGTCATTCGTAGCGCATGGAAGCCCTGTTCCTTACATGGCGGATATGAGTTTGATCGGCGATCTTTACACCTCACTGTTAATTCCGCATGTCGCCCAGACCAGCGACTGGGATACACGGGTAATGATTTGCAACCCCAATGTCAATGCGGCAACCGTGACGTTACGATTTGTCAATCAAAATGGTGAGGTTCTTTTTACAAAAGAATATCAGGTCACAGCCAATGGAAGTTCGGACATCAAATTGGACGATCTGGCTGAACAAAACGATCTAAAAAGCGGCAGTGTTGAAATAATTTCCACTGAAGGTGTCGCTGCTTTTGCTCTTTATGAAAATTTGAAGGCCGGCGAGTATTACTTTTCCGGCATCAGCTCTATTGAAATGGAGTAAGATATTTTTTTCTTTCGCCTTGCCCGTGGATGGTTGGATAATACACAATCCTGCACGGGCAAAGCTGTTTTTTGGACAAGCCGATTGAAATTTTAGCATACATTTCGGCATAGAACTAAAATTCCAGTTTTTTCTATAAACATGAAAAGAGATGAACCTCGTGTCAAAATTGTTATATATACCGAAGATTCCGATGAAATCTATGACAGACTCTATGAAGCCATCGATCATTGGTGTTGATCGAGTTCGATACCTTTCTGTGCTTTAATACCGGCTTTAAAGGGGTGAAGGATTACAAATGCCCTGTTGTGCCTTCCTTGTATAAACTTCCGGATACAAAATTTCCCCGATTTTGCAAATGCCTTTCAGCAGACGCAGGGTAGGACGGGATACGATCTGTTCTTCCACCATATATACCTGACCTTCACGAACAGCTTTGATTACTTTGTATCCGGGTTCATTAGCAATATCTTTGGCACTAACAGGGTTCATGGGTCCTTTTTGCGCCAGGTATACATCAATTTTCGGGCCTGTTTCCATGATTTGTTCCTTGCCGAACGCGGCAATATTTGTGCCTCGCACGGGTCTCACGTTTTCGGCAACGTTTCTGCCGCCTGCACATGCCAGGGCAAAAAGCGGCATGGCACCCGGAGAAAAGGTTTTGAATTTGTCATGGATTGCCTCGAAATATACATATTTTTTTTTAAGAATTTGCGTTGCCATCTGGCGCCCCTGCCGTACGCCTTTATCGAATTTTAAAATCATTGCTGCTGCCGCATCTGTACAGCCGGTCAGCCTTCCCAGAATTTGCCAGTAGGTTTTCATTTCTTTTACATTTCCCGGCTGAAGCGATACCACACAAATACCGAATTCTTCCAGTCGTTGCATTAGGGGTGCATACCCCCGGTCAATCATGGGACGTACCAGCACAAGGTCAGGACAAACGGCCAAAAATTTTTCGGGACCATCATGGCTTGAAAATTTTGCTTTTCTAAGCACCGATTTCGGATAATCATCGTTTCGGGACACGCCAATGATCTCTTCTGCAAGTCCCAAAGCAAAAAGGTTTTCCGTGTGCGCACCGTAAAGGGAGATAATGCGCGAAAACGGCTTTTCCACATAAATTTCCCGTCCGGCACAGTCCCGTATCCCATTTTTTCCGATAAACGCCATTTCCCCGGTTTTAGTCCAAGCAGGCGGGGCGGCTATAATAACCATGATACCAAATATAAAAAAAATTAAATTTTTAAATAGCAAAAGTCACCTGAGAAACGGTTCACTTAAAATTGAATTTATATTAGAAAGCCTGTCCTGATCGAACCGGCCCAGTGTTTTCCCGTAATCAATAACCTTGAGGTCTTGAAAATTTTAGCTCAACGTTGGGGTTTATTTAAAGTGGCTCAATGGACCCCTGATATGATCAACCCAGATATCAACAAAACTATCATATTCCGCGGTTCCTTTGAGAATAGGAACACATTGAATTCCGGATTTGGTAAGAATTGATTTCCAGGAATCTTCTTCTTTATCCTCAAAATCCAAACACATACTTTTTGTCCGCGAAGCATGATGTCTTTTGGTTCAGGCAGGTCTTCTGACTTTCCTCCCCTTTCAGCAGCCTTCCCGTTTCATATTTTGAAACAGTGGCTCACATGGCTGAAAAGGTTTCCCTTTTTTAAACCTATGGATTTACAAAGGGGGAAGGATCACAGCGGCGGGCCCGTCCCCGATTTTAACAGGGTTCCCTGTTAAGCTCAAAATCAGCACCTGAACTATTTAATGGTACGCCCGACCCGATTCGAACGGACGGCCTAAGCATTCGAAGTCCAAATTTAAAAATGAATTAACTCAGAGAGTTCATACTTAATGCCCGATTAAGTCAGGCAACTATGGTTTTTCTTAGGTAGTGTCTGAACGAAAACTGTCTTTTTGCCAATATCTGCGTCAGACTCAAATTTTAATCCTCGAAATACTCAATATATGTCTGTAGTTAAAATTTTCGTCTTCCTTGACCTTAACGAAAATCCTGGTTTTAGCTCGGGCACCAAGTAAATAATATGAATAATTTACTTGTTTTTATGATATTACAATCCACCAAGTGTGTCAATGAACAAAGGTAAGCTCTGTTTTAAACACAGTATCAAATTTTTTCATGTCATAGCCCAACAGGAC
>JAGYNR010000122.1 GCA_018399715.1 Desulfobacterales bacterium
ATAAATAGTGCCTGAACGAAAACTGTCTTTTTCGCCAATATCTGCATCAGACTCAAATTTTAATCCTCGAAATACTCAATGTATGTCTGTGGTTAAAATTTTCGTCTTCCTTGATCTTAACGAAAAATCCTGGTTTTCGTGCGGGCACTAAATAAACACGCTTTCAGCGATCTGTCCGATGGTGACAGCAACAGTTGCGCCTTCAAGCCCAAACCAGTCCGGTAAAATAGAAATAAAAAACCAGGCGTAAACCGAGAAAAAGAGTACCTGGAAAATGGAATTAAAGGCAACTAGTTCCGCACAATATTCAGCGTCCCCGCAGGCCAGTTCATTCCACACCAAGACCATGGCGATGCAGCGGGCAAGGCCGATCATAATCACACCCACCATATATTCATGATGCCCGGACAAAAATGTAATGGCCAGAAAAAACATCAGCATTGGTCCGATAATCCAATTTTGCACCAGAGACAGGCCCAAAATTTTAAAATCGCGAAAAACAAAACCCAGCTTTTCGTACTTCACCTTGGCCAGGAGGGGATACATCATCAGAATCAGTCCGATAGCGATAGGAATGTTGGTGGTGCCCACCTGAAAGATGTTGATTAAATTCCGAATACCTGGATATAGATACCCCCAAATACTCCGACCGCCATGCCCAGAAATATCCACAGCGTAAGAAAACGGTCCAGAAATGACAATCCTTTACTTACTGATTCTTCCATAAGTTTTCTCCTGAGCAACAACGTTTTTTACAAAAAGGGATCATCCTGTAGATTTGGCATCAATACCGGTTATACCACATATATATAAAAATAATACAAGCCCGCCAGTATAAAAACTACCGCGGTTATACGTCTGGCCCAGATTTCAAACACAGCAACCTTGTTGCATGCTTTGGATACCATTGACGCTGAAACTCCCATCAAAATGGCAAATCCCAATACGGGAATGGCGGTGCCAATGCCATAAATGGAAGGAAGTACAACTCCGGATTCGTGTTTAAGCGCAAGAGAAAACAAGCTCCCGAAAAACAAGGCCGCAGACACCGGACAAAATGACAGGGCGAAGATGACCCCCAACAATACGGCACCCAAAAGTCCGAGATGCTGAATACGACCTTGTAACTTATCAACAATGCCTCCCATGGCGTTGCCCATATTAAAATTAACAACCTTCAGTAAAACAAGTCCTACAAGCACCAAAGTCGGACCCATCAAAAGATTCATATATTTCTGGAGAAAATTCGCCACTGCAGGAACGGATTGCGTGCCGGATATCAGCAACATGCCCAAAATCGAGTAAGTCAACATCCGGCCAAGCATATATAGGACACCGGCGAGGAATACCCATCTCTGCGTAGATAGTTGTCCTCCGATATAGGATACCGCGACAATGTTGGTGGCCATCGGACAGGGGCTGATAGAGGTCAGGATACCAAACCAAAAGGCGATGCACAAAGCTATCATAAACGGTGTCATCAGCGTGTCCCTTTAAGAAATAAACATCTTGATTTCATTACGGATATATTCTTTAAACGCTACTTCATCGTGAACTAGTTCCCAGATCTTCTGCAGATTTTTCCATTGAGCTTCTTTACCGTTTTGGATATCGGAAATGACAACAGCTCTTGTGAACAGCCGGTATTTTTCGATGAATTGTCTGTTTTCCGGTTCATCTGTATTAATAACGCTGAATTTAATCAAGCCCGTACCTGATTCGCTGCTGAAATAAGTTTCAAGCGCCTCTTTTGTTAATCGTTCGATTTTTTTGCAGGTGAAACAACGGTTATTTCCGTGAAAATAGTAAACCATTACCTGATGTTCGTTTTTCGTAACCGCTTTTTTGGCCCCAGGCATTGCCTCGTCGGCCTCAACATGCTGACCAAATGCAGACATGGCTATGATCGCCAGACATAAGATAAAAATCTGGATAGTTCTGAATCTCATTTGCCGACTCCTTCTCGGGTTAGATATTGATTCCCTTCCTCTTGGTTTATTTTTTCAGCCAAATTAGAACCTCCTCTTTTTTGGGAATCTTTCCCACACATTTAACATCACCATCTATAACCACGGCCGGCGTACCGAAGACACCATGTTTGGCGATCTCCATGGCATCTGTGATTTTTTTGATATCTGCCTGCACACCGGACTCGATGACTGCCTCATTGACTATCTCTTCCGTTTTATGACATTTCGGACAACCCGGACCCAATACTTTTATTTCCATAATAATCTCCCTTTCATGAAATTCTGTTTTTTTTATTGTGATATCTTCCTATACAAACAATGCACCGTAAAGCATGCCGGCAATGGTGGACATACAAACGATGATTGTACAAAAAACCGCGGTTTTTTTCGCTCCAAGGACGCTTCCGATCACCAGCATGTTAGGCAACGACAAAGCCGGTCCGGCCAGAAGCAGAGCAAGAGCCGGCCCCTTGCCCATACCTGCTCCCAAAAGGCCCTGCAGGATCGGTACTTCCGTAAGCGTCGCGAAATACATCAGAGCTCCTGCCAGAGATGCAAACAGGTTAGCCCAAATAGAATTGCCGCCCAGAAGTGACTGAATCCACTGCTCTGGAATCAGGGCAGGGTGACCGGGACGACCCAGCATAAATCCAGCCATCAGAACACCTCCGGCCAGAAGCGGAAAAATCTGTTTCATAAATCCCCAGGTGGATTCTACCCAGTTTATGCACTCCTTTTTGGTAAACCACGCCTTGAGCATCAGGCCCAGAATGAGCAGCAAACCGACGGTGATATACCATTTAGCAGCAAAAACGGCGGACCATGCCCCTGAAGATCCTTCGGCCGGTCTGGCGAAGGCAGCGAACACCAGAATCAGAACCATGGTCAGGATATACAAACCATCTTGCAAAAGAGTGCGTCCCCTGCCCTCTTCATCCGGCATATAAATCTGACCGTCCGTTCGGACCGCATCGTCCCCGCGAAAGATAAGTGCCATCAAAAGCCCCGTTATCACAGCGAAAACAACTGCGCCCACAGCACGGGCCAGACCTAACTGCCAGCCAAGGATTTTGGCGGTCAAGCTGATGGCCAGCACATTAATGGCCGGTCCCGAATACAAGAAGGCCGTAGCGGGTCCGATACCCGCTCCTCTGGTGTAGATACCCGCAAACAGAGGCAGCACCGTGCAGGAGCATACCGCCAGAACAGTACCTGAAACCGAGGCCACTGAATAAGACAGAATTTTGTTTGCATGTGCGCCGAAGTACTTGAGTACGGAGGCCGAAGACACGAATACGGCAATGGCACCGGCGATAAAAAAAGCCGGAATCAGACAGGTCAGCACATGCTCCCGGGCATATTCCTGAAGCATCATAAATGCCTCCAGCCCGGATTGACGGATCAGCGGATGGTTCCAGGGAACATAGTAGGCAGCGACAAAAACGATCACTATCAGTAGCAGCTTGTTACGTTCCTTCATAAATGAAAACTCCTTTTTCGCGGGCCATAATCGAAAAATTCACTATTATATCTGTATATGGCAATATAACGATGTATAATAAACAAAAAAATTACTTTCCGCAGATATTTTCCCTGCGGATTTCCGGGAGCTTTTGCCATAGGCTTTCTACCTCCGGATCATCTTCCAGCCAGTGTCGCAGATTCCCCAAAAGGCTTGCGGTATAAGGATTTTTAGCTCCGTCCGCCAGGTGGTAATTAACCCACTGGCCGTCCTTATAATATGTAATCAATCCGGCTTCCTCCAATATTTTAAGATGCTTACTGGCTGTCGATTGAGCAAGCCCCAGGGCCTCCTTCATTTCGCATACACACATCACCCGGCGCTGCAACATTTTAAGCATCTTAACCCGGTTAGAATCGGACAATGCCTTCATGACTTTGATAAATTCTTTCATTATATCTCCATATCGTTATATTGGAATATATAGACCATAGAGATATTATGTCAAGTAAAAAATTGTTCGGCTTTATGATCTGCTTAAACCTAAACTGAGCGTTAATAATTTTGGAGCGGGCCGTTTAGATTAAATTCAAAAGCGGAAAACATTTTTTTAAATTCATTTTCTGTCAGCTTTCGCCAGGGAATGCTGGGAACAAATTGCACAACGGATTTGACATCAGGGGAAAAAACTTTGCCGGCAAAAAAGGTTGGCCGGTGCATGCAATACTTAAATTCTCCGCCAAAATCAAGCAACAAATGAATATCCTCACCGTCTTCCAACAGATCTACCATCAGAATATTTTCCATTCTGCCGCTTCCCTTCATATGTTTTTTTCCGTTATGGTCAAGAGAAATAACAATAGTTGTTTCTTCCATCAGCACTGCTGAATTTTCAGGTGTAAATAAAACAGCCTGCTCAACCCAATACTCCCCCTCGGCAAAAGGTATCCAATCCGATGAATTCATTTCTTTTCCTCAATTATTGTTTACATTCAGATCAAAAATTATTATATCACATTGACATGTATAATGTTTCAATGATAGCTCATCAAGAGAATTGATGCACAGACTTAAAATGCTTTTTTTGAGTCCTGTTTGAAAAAAATCCAACTTTCCATAACCAAAAGAAGGATAAAAAAAGATGAACCATCCAGCTATCAAAAAGACCCATAGCTTTTCAGATTTTCTATACTGGAATATGTTTTTCGCTATACCTTTGTTTACTGCTATTTTAGCAATTTTTAAGCATTCTGTTCTATGGATGAGCTTTTATATTGTAATTTGCGTATTAATGCTAATGGTTATCTGCAGATTTTTTTGCACTCACTGTCCCCATTATAACACCGGCAATACGATAAAATGTATGTTTTTATGGGGGTTCCCAAAACTGTTCGAATACAGACCGGGTCCTTACAAATTTCGGGATAAATTGATGACCTTCCTGGCAGCAGTCGTTTTACTGGGATTTCCAGTTTATTGGTTTCTGATGGAACCCGGATTATTCATAATATATGCCTTATCCCTGATTGTTTTTTTCATTTCAGTACGAAGATACGAGTGTATTCAATGTGTTAACCGTCATTGTCCCGTCAATGCGGTGCCAGAGACGATCCCGGACTCATAACCGATAAGGACAATCACTCATAAATCAGCACCAATCCTTGTCAACGACTCAGGCGGTGTGATGCAACATCATCAGGTGAAAAAACCATTCAGAGATTTTTCAAGATTAAAAGGCTAAAAACATACATCAAAGGCTTACTTTTAGGTTCCGTCTATGGAATCAGCTCAGCTTTTTCGCCATCTGGGCTTTTAACCACTCCACCCAGGCCATAAACCCGTCGCCGGTTTTTGCAGACATTTCAAAAATCGGCATTTCCGGATGAATCTGAGAAATAAATTTCAGAGCAGCGTCCCTGTCGTAGTCCAGATATGGAAGCAAGTCAATTTTGTTCAACAAGGTGGCATCACACACTCTGAACATCAGCGGATACTTTACCGCCTTGTCCTCCCCCTCAGGAACACTTAAAACCACTACGCGAGCATCTTCTCCAATATCAAACTCTGCGGGACACACAAGATTCCCCACATTTTCTACTATCAACAGATCTATATTATCAAGATTCAAATCTGAGACCGCATTGGCTACCACATGAGCTGCCAGGTGACAATCACCTCCAAAAGCATCGGTCATAATCTGTAAGACCGGGGCACCTGAGTTTGCAAGGCGGTCAGCATCGTGGGTCGTGCAAACATCTCCGACAATAACGGCCGTTCTCACATCCGGCAGCAGTATCTCCAGAGTTCTTTCCAGAACCGTCGTCTTTCCTGATCCGGGAGAACTCATAACGTTTAGGACAAAAACTCTTTTTTCTTTAAAAAACTTCCGGTTCTGATCTGCCATGATTTCATTGGCATTCAGAATTTTCCTGGCAACCTTAACTTCCATATGAACATCTTTCTTATTTTTTGTAATTTCTGATCGTTAAAAAAGATAGTCGGAACTATCATCACCATTATCATCGACTTCGATGCCGGTGATATCCAATTCCTGTCCTGACACTATCTCTACAGCCCCGCTGTCACATTTTTTACACATAAAGATCGGCTCTGTCGCCATCCAAAAATAACCACAGTTTTTGCATTTGGCCCACACGGGAATTTCTTCAATATGAAGTTTTGCACCTTCCAGAATAGTATCTTTTGTAACTACTTCGAAACAAAATTGGAGGCTTGTCGGAACAACTGCCGCCAGCTTTCCTATCTCCAAATGTATTCGCTTGACGGTCGGATTTTTTAATTCAGTCGGGATCGAATCGATGGTAATTTTGACGATCTCGATCGCAATTCCCATTTCGTGCATACAAATACTGTTTTCTGCCGATTTTATGTATCATTGGTTCTATT
>JAGYNR010000123.1 GCA_018399715.1 Desulfobacterales bacterium
ATCGTAACCGTATCTGGTTAAAATAAACTTCCCGTTTTTGTTCATTGCAGACCATGTTGCCGCAACCGACCACACAAACTTTACCCAACCGATGGGCCACAACGGCTGCGTGGGAGGTGAGACCTCCTCTGGCGGTAAGAAGGCCGTCAGCAGCATAAATCTCACGGATATCATCGGGAACGGTATCTCCCCGGGCGATTATCAGTGATGTTTCAGGTTCTGCCTGCCGCCATTTTTCAATTTCATCGAGATTAAACACCATCCGTCCACACATCGCTCCGCCGCTGACACCAATTCCATGCCCCAATAGTTTGATATTGTTGATATTTTTATCCAAATCAAATCTTAATACATCTTTTCGCCCGCGAATTGCCATATCTCTGGTTTGAAGTACATACAAATGTTCAGCCGATGGCCCCTCAAACGTAAACTCAATTTCCTGAGGGCTCCATCCTTGGGTGTAAATCATTTCTATAGCCCATCTTTTCAACGCTTCATATATTTCAGGAAAATGAGATTCCAATGTAACATCGGTATTTCTCATTTCGACACTCTGTTGCTGAATTGAAATGGGCAGGGTTTTCACAAGACCGGATACGACATCTTCCCCCTGGTTTCCCAACGTAAAATCACCCCAAAGCCGGACACTTTCACCCGACCAGCGAGGATTATGGGTAAAGAAGACGCCTGTACCGGAATCCTCGGAAATATTGCCATAAACCATGGCCTGAACCGTTACCGCGGTCCCCCAGTCATCCGATATTCCCATAATTTTTCGGTAGGTCTTGGCTTTTGGAGATTCCCAAGAATCAAAAACTCTGTTTATAGTCAAAAGAAGTTGATCCAGTGGTTCTTCGATCAGCTCAATACCAGCATCTATAATTGTTTTTCGGTAACTTAGTGCGATACATTTCATCTGTTCGCCACTAAATTGTCTTTTCAGTGGAATTTTCCATTTTTTCTTATAATGGCTGATAATCGCATCAAAATCATCCCGTGCCAGTCCGAAAGACATTCCGTAACACTGGAGAAACCTCCGATAGTTATCCCATGCAAACCAAGCTTTCCCGGTAACGGCTGCAAGTCCCTCGGTAATTTGTTCGTTTATGCCCACATCCAAAAAAGTATCCATCATTCCTGGTTGAGAAATTGAGGATCCGCTTCGTACCGAAAATAATAGTGGATTTTTTGGATTTCCAAAACATTTTCCAGTGATCTTTTCGATATAGGAAATTTGTCTGACAACCTGTTGTCGAAAAATTTTTTTTGCCGGCGGATAGGTATCCAGTATTTTACGAACGCGAAAAACCTCTGTCGTAATGATAAATGCTGGCGGAACCGGCAAACTGAGTTCTTTGAGCATCACCATACTAAATCCCTTGGCGCCGAGCTGAATAATCCCGGATACGCCTACATTCTCATCATCTAAATGAATCAGTGCGCTTTTTGGATCATACAGCAGCAGTAAATGCAGTTTTTCCTTATCCAGTCGGGTAGATTGCTTGTATAACGTGTTTAAAATTCTGCTTAAAAAAATGTCCAATTGCTGAAGACCTAAAGATAAAGCAATCCGCTCTCTGAAAAAAATCTCAGAAATCCGGTGTTTTATTTTCTCCGGATCATTCATTTCTTCCAAAGGAAGAAACCTTGTCAGTATTTGATCACGGGGGATGGAGGACAGGATTTTGCTAAGATTTCGGTCATAAACATTGGTGAAATAATCATTGATTATATTCTGAACGGCTCTTGCAAACCCTCTGAATATATCCAAATACTGCGTCAGCGTAAATCCGCGAACCTCCAGGGAACTGGCCAAAAAATCCAACTGTCTTTCAAATTCCGCTGAAGCTATTCCATCAATTTTAAGCGCCATACTGAAAAGCCTCAAACGAGCATAGATCTGATAGAAGGTAGCTTTGGTAATCAGTGTTAAATCAATATTTTCTACGATATCCTCAAAAAGAACATTCACCAAAGATTCAATTCTAAACGTCAACCCCAACGCATCAAATTTCAACTCATAGTAGCGACCGTACATGGAGGGAATATCAATGGTAAAATGCCGCTTTTTATAAATATCTTCCCTACTTTCATAGGTTTTATTGGAAAGAATCAGATCTTTTAACACCTGCAGGTATTCAAGAAGACGACGTAACTTTGATTTTGCATCCGGCTCTTCCAAAGCTCTTTTAAGTCGTCCCAACTTAGGAAACATTGCTGAGGGGAGTTGGGATACATACGTATTCAATTCAGTAAAACCGGTATGATATTTTTGATACAGCATCCGATAAAGCGAAATGGCCAATTGAACACGTTTCAAATCATCATCGGAAACACCGCTCGTGCATGTGATAAGTGCTTCCAATTTCTGATCATCCTCGGTTAATAAATCATCAGGAAGAAAGAGCCCGAAATTTTTCAGATTATTGAATATCTTATGTAACCCATCAATAAAGAGGCCACGGCATTGAATCCGGCGATAAATGTCCGGAGGGACAAAAGGCTCCAGTTGTTCTTTTTCCCGGGTTTCCCAAAACTTAATCGTCGCTTCAATAAGTGAAATAATCCGGTTACTGCTTTCAACATGACTTTGTTTACGAATAAAATATACCAGGGGATCTTTTCGATGACATATTTCATCGAGCCGGGTGGAGATATCTCTAAGGTGTCCCTCTGCACCAATGTCATTAAAATATGACGGGAAAAGTCTGGCTAGTTGCTTGCATAAATTATATACGGGAGCAATATTACTGTTTAAAAATCGGGTGATGTCTCTAGGAAACAGATCGGTATCTTTGATGAAAACACCACATAAGGACAGATGGATGATCAGGGCTGAAATGAGTCGTATAGACCAGACAGGATTCAACTCAATCAGTTCCAACCAGGTTCTAAGGTTTTTGATATGAGCACTATTTACTTTTATCTGCCAGTCATTGTCGACGCCTCCGATCATGGGTGACTGAAAACCCAGATCAATTACTGAAGAGATAAAAAAAGTTACCAAATCACGGTCTCCGGTTTTGGACACTCCTTTCCCCATGTTCAGAACACAATTAAGAGCAGTAGCCGGAAACCGGGTTGTACGATTTTTAAGAATTGAAAAGGTCTTTTTGATTAACTTTCTTAAATTCCATGGTTTTTCATTGACAATAAGCCATTTTAACGTACGATTGATATCTTTTAACGCATCTTCATGAATAATCGATAATCCAGCGGTATTCATGATGTGAAACAAGAAAAAAAGTTTCCACTGTTTTCCCTGAGCTTCTTCCGTACCCGCCCGAAGCAGTTTACGCGGCACTTCCCGATAAATATCTACAAAATTTTTGTACCCCGGGAGTTCCAGCATCCGGGACAATACGCTGCGGGTCCCGAAAGGGTGTATTTTTGAAATACTGTTCAGCTCGGCTTTGGCTTTAGAAATTTGGGCATGGGATATCTGCTCGAAAATGCTGACATATTCTTCTGGCAAAGAAAGATCGTCCGCTTCCTTTTGAAGCCAGCTTTGAGGATCGTCTTCTCGCAACCAGTAAGTATAAGTTTCCTGATAATATCTCAAAAGCAGCTGATTGATTGCCATAAAATCAGCAGATAGATTGTCAACTTTTGTTAAAAAGATTTGGGCTATCCGATCCAGTTGATAAAAGCTTTTTACAAAAAGCAAAAAATAGGAATGCTGAAATTCTACGATTTTCTGAAACGCAGTGTTTAATACCGGGACAAACTTCTCAAACTCATTGCCGGAATCATTCATTATTTTTTCAAGAAAAAGCAGAAAATTGTCCACGGCTTCCGTTCGTATATCAGGTGTTTTGGTCTGCTCAATAGCGAGAGAAAAGATATCAACATAAATCCCTATGGCTTCGGGACCTTTGGAATGCGTTTTCACCAGGTGAAAATAATCCAGAGCATAACGGCGGGCTTCACTGACGATAAATTCCCAATTTTTATATGGATGAGAAAGTTCTTCGAGAAAGTTATTTAGTCCGCTCATCAAACCACTGTAGCGAGACATAACTTCCTGCAGCGGAATATATTGGGGATCGACGCTGACTTTAACAGTATAATTTCTGATATTGGCTTCAAGAGCTGTCGAGTCGATTTTTAAACAACCCTCTTCCATATCAGCAGAAATCGGTTTTCTAATATCAGCCATAGGAATTTGATACGTAAACCAAACAGTGGGTTTTTATTTAGTGCCTGAATATTTCAATCATTTAAATCTTAATTTAAAAAATTACCAAGCCTTTAAATCCTTTTCAAGTAATTTGTTAATCACATCGACAAACTGGCTGCAAGTCTTCCCGATATTTTCAGGGGGAGGATGACAATAATATTGTCGCTAATAAAATAAAAAAAGCCCCGATAGCATCCGGGGCTTTTTATAATAGGCTTCTGTGAAATTTAAATCTCGGCGGACATTGTACGCAATCGGTATAGGGGCTAAACTTCGAGCCAGGAATCAGAATATAGCGTTCTGCCCATAATGACATCTACCGTCTTGACATAATCCTGCATTTCCTTAGACAGGCTGTCCATTGGCGGGGCCTCGCGGTCCTCGGCTTTGTGGATAATTTCCTCGATATCCGGACGTTTGCCTTTGGCGATCTCCGTCAGTTTTTCATCTCTGGGATCTGAAATCACCGAGTACATACCGCATCTGTCCAGCATAACCATGTAGGTCTGGTTAAGAATCGGACGCAGATGATCGGGAGGTCCATTAGAAATATTGGATAACCCACAAGTACTCTTTGCACCGGGAGCGATATCCTGTAACATTTTCATAAATTCCATCAGACTCATCAACTGAGGCTGCTGGATATTGACCGGTGTAACAATCCCGTCAACCCAAATTTTTTCATTCGGAATACCAGCCTCGTTAGCTGTATACAGCAATTCCACAGCCAGCGCTGCTCGTTCATTTTCGTCCCTGGGAAGACCCTCCGGTCCCCACATCAACGCAATGAAATCAGCGTTGTATTCTGCTGCGATGGGAATCATTTTTTCATAACGCTCCGGACGGCACATGATCGAATTGATCAGATGGGGCACATTAACAGGTTTAATGACTTTGAGCGCAGCTTCGATGGCATTGATATTTGATGTATCAAGTGCCAGCGGAATATCCGACACTACTTCCTGAACCGTCTGAACCACCCATGGCATCAGTTCGTGACCATCTTTTTTGGCCGGTCCAAGGTTGATATCAATATAATCCATACCTTTTTCCTTCTGGAAAAGGGCCTCTTCCTGGATCGGCTTTGGATCGCGCTCCTTGAAAGCCTTGCCGATTTTTGTGGAAATAACATTTAAACTCTCACCAATCAGTTTCATACATCCTCCCTTTTTTCATGGTTCAGGCCATTTTCACCGGGTACGCCCTTTTGGTCATGACCACGCTTTCTGTTACCATTGGTATTTTGCATAAAAATAAAAAAGCAGGATAATTTTTGGAACCTATCCTGCTTTTTAAAAAATTATGCTCTTTCCTTGAGGAAAGGTGGAATGAGAGCTGCCTCCCTGGGACCTACGATGATTTTCCAATCGGGCAGTTCTTCTTCTACATCACCAGCAATAGCTGCGGCATAACCAGGAATGATCAGTTCTTTGTTGGAAACTTTGTCCGCAATGCCACACTTTTTAACAAACATGCCGACATCATCACCAGCAAACTTACCAGCCGCCCAAGCTGTCATAACAGACAGTCCTTCGGAGTCTTTTACCAACAGCCAACTGGGTACACGGCTGCCTTCGATTTCACCGGAAACGATGAAGTAGGTGAGAGCAAAGTTGGTGGTAACCAGTACCGGAGATTTATCATTAGGATCGCCGATGGGATAAATACCCTCGGTTACTGTCATGGGTCGTTGCGGATCAGTATAGATATTCAGCCGTTCAAGGCAAAGCGGAAACACCGTGCCACCTTTAAAGTCGGACATGATGATTATCCCTGCATATTTTGCAATAAACATCGCTGAAATGAGGGTTTCCATATCCAAATTGGATGCCATTTCGCAAGGAAAGGCAATGGTTGAAAATCCCACAGCCCGGTTGCCGTCTTTCAAGGCGGCGCGACGTATGGCAATCTCATCATCAAAAGCCTGTTTGATCTCTCTGGAGCCTGGATCCAATACCAAATCCTTAAGGCCCATTTCCGTTAGTTTTTCTGTCAACGGAACCAAAGCTTCTTCGGAATCAGCCTTTACTGCCAGGGGAAGATCATTTTCCTTGGCCAATGCCCCCATGTCATCTGCGTTGGCTTCGGTTGCAGCATACAGCA
>JAGYNR010000124.1 GCA_018399715.1 Desulfobacterales bacterium
TGGGCCGTCTCAAGCGGACAATCCGGTCTATTGACCCCAATGCATTTGTGGTGGTAACCGATACCCTGGAGGTGATGGGGGTGAGAATCGGCAATCAGCCGCATTGGTAAGGAAAGTGTAGGGAGTGAGCAGTGAGCAGGAAAAAAACAAGTGAGCAGTAAACAACAGGGAATATCGAAATTGGCCAAAAAAATCATTTTTTTAGGGACCGGCTCCGATGTCGGGAAAAGTATATGCACAACTGCTTTCTGCAGGATTTTGAAAAATCGGGGTATCCGGGTGGCGCCGTTTAAAGCCCAGAACATGTCCAACAATTCTTTTGTCACGGCGGAAGGGGGTGAAATCGGGCGGGCGCAGGCAGCTCAGGCGGAGGCTTGCGGACTTGCCCCTTCGGTGCATATGAACCCGGTGCTCCTGAAACCGGTGACGGATATGGGCTCCCAGGTGGTCATTCAAGGCAACGTATACGCCAACATGAGGGCCGGCGATTATTATCGTCTCAAGCAGGAGTTGAAAAAAATCGTGATGGAAAGTTTCCGGGTTCTTGAAAGCCGCTATGAGGCAATTGTCATGGAAGGAGCTGGTTCCTGCTGTGAGGTGAACTTAAGAACAAACGACATTGTGAATTTCGAAATGGCCATGATGTCGAAAGCCCCGGTGGTACTGGTAGCCGATATTGACCGGGGAGGTGTTTTTGCACAGATAATCGGTACCCTGGAAATCATCAGTCCCTACGAACGGGATATGATTAAAGGCTTTGTTATCAATAAATTCAGGGGTGATCCCGAACTTTTCCGGACTGGCATCCAATACATAGAAAAAAGAACAGGCAAACCCGTATACGGACTGGTACCCGCTTATAACGATATCCGGATTGATACAGAGGATTCCATGTCTTTAGACAAGATGATTGAAAAACCGCATTCCAGGGCAGGACAAATCAAGGTGGGGGTGGTCCGTCTTCCGCATATCTCAAATTTTACGGATCTGGAGGTTCTGGAAACAGAGCCCTACCTTTCGGTAACCTGGCTATTAGAACCGAAGGAACTCAGCAGATATGATGTTATTATAATACCGGGAAGCAAAAGTACCATTGCGGATATGAAGTGGCTGTGGGATAAGCAATGGGTAATGCCGATCAGACAGTTTGCCGCTGATACCAAACATTTTGTGGTGGGGCTTTGCGGGGGTTACCAGATTCTGGGAAAGGAAATTGTTGATCCAAAAGGCATCGAAGGGGACAAAAGCAGGATAGAAGGGTTGGGACTAATTGATATTGTTACCGAAATCGCTGCTACCAAAATCGTTCGATTGACCGAAGGTAAGGACAAAATTTTTCACCAGAAGGTGAGGGGATACGAAATTCATATGGGCAAAACCCATCTGGGGAAAGCATCTTGTTTTCTGGAACTGGGCACCGGAATGGATGGCGCTGTCAACCGGAGCGGAAATGTTTTCGGTGCTTACCTGCACGGCCTGTTTGATTCGGCTGGGTTCAGAGAACAGTTTATCGGATATATTGCCGTCAGAAAGAAAATCCACGTTGATTCATTCTTATCCCGAAAGGACTATTGGCTCGAAAAAGAAGAAAACTACGATCGTCTTGCTATGCATTTCGAGACACATTTGGATGTGGATCTCTTGATGGAGGCAATGGAAAACAAGTAAGCAGTGAGCAGTGAGCAGAAAAAGGATGACCTGCTTACTTGTTTTAATTAAAGACGGATTTTTTATGGTGAAGGTATTCTTTGACACTGGCAATGGTAGTTTTGAACATGCGAGAACCGGCCATTACAGCATAAACATCATCGATGGTACCACAGGCCCTGGCAAATTCCGGTCCGATCACCACAGCGGGCTCGGGTGCTTCAGGATATTTTTCCATCTTTTGAACATATGTGTTTAAACGATCTTTGAGAATTTGAAAATAATTAATATCCTGGCCGATAAACAGTTCGGTGGTTGTTGAAATGCTATGGGAATACTCCTGTATTCCTTTCCAGTAAAGTTCCGACAGCCGGTCTTTCTGAACAAAGTTATCCAGAAAAAACGATATTGCCCATCCGACCGTGATTATTTTTAAAATCTGGAGTTCATATTCTACTGTGTGCCGTTTGGCACGGCTTTCTTCCGGATGACTGTTTGTCAGATATTTAACATCGTTCCGGTCGATTGCAAAATTAAACAGGTCTTCACCGGTTTTTTCGATGTCTGGTTTATTCTTATCTGGTTTTTCCATTTTTTGTGCCTTTACGTCGTATGAAAATAACAGTTTCCAACATTTTCAACCCTGCCTGTGTATGTCCGCACGCAGAAAGGCTGTGCGGATAGGGTCTTTGGATGGATTGCCAATTTTACCCCTCAAGGGGAAAATGACACCGCGATACTTGAAACAACATCATAAAATTTTTAAAAATATATCATAGATATGAAAAGCAGTAAACAGCCTGAAGAAACATTTAGTAATTCGAATTATGACAATTACATGAAATGATGGATTCGCTATCGGGATTGGGATCGGGGTCGAATACACCTCAACGGCAACCTATCCGATAGCGATAGCGATCCCGATTTCGCTAGCGAATGTTAACGTTCAACATCGGATCTTGATGTTTGAGTCAAAAAATTAGAACTGCTGAGAAACATTTACTTCGATCTGGAAATTGGCTGAAGGACTTTGAATTTCCTTGAATGATATTTCATTAAAATATACGATAAACAGCATGATTCTTTCGTCTTTGTTACAAAATTTTCTGTTGACTTTACATTTCATGAACGAGCTTCGTTGAAATTGAGCGTCTCCAACCGGCATTACGGATTATCAGGCGGTAAATGGACAGGATTTGCGCTGGTGGCGATGGGTGTATTTATGTCCACCTTAGACAGCAGTATTGTTAATGTCGCCCTTCCGGCTATCATGCAAGATCTCGGGGTTTCCTTGCAGACTATCGAGTGGGTGGTGGTAATGTATTTGCTGACAGTATCTTCCCTGCTTCTGTCTTTTGGACGTTTAAGTGATATCAAGGGAAGACGGTGGGTGTATTGCCGGGGTTTTTTTATGTTTTCGTTGGCCTCGCTTATTTGTGCATTGACCGAAAATGCCGGTTGGCTCATTGCCGCCCGTTCGTTGCAAGGAATTGGTGCCGCAATGCTTATGGCTTGTTCCCAGGCACTGGTGGTCGATCTTTTCCCCGCCCCACAAAGAGGAAAGGCGTTAGGCATGATAGGTATGGTTGTGGCTTCTGGTTTGACCACCGGACCTGCCCTTGGCGGATTTCTGATCAAAACGTTTTCATGGCGGTCAATTTTCTGGATCAATATTCCAATTGGTCTTGCTGCCACTGTACTGGCATGGTTTATTCTTAAAGGCGGACCCGGCGATGTTGCCCGGAAGGAATCCTTTGACTGGTCAGGTGCTGTCGTACTGGTGGTATGTTTATGTACTTTTTTCCTGGCTCTTGTAAAAGCATTGGATTGGGGATTTGTTTCTATCATGACTGACGGTCTGATAGTCATTTCGGTGCTTTGTGCGATATGGCTGTTTGTGATGGAGCGTCGGAAGGAACATCCTGTTTTCGACATGTCCTTGTTAAAAGTTCGATTGTTTATTTTTCCGGTTTTTTCGGCAGTCATCATTTTTTCAAGTCTTTTTACGATTGTTTTTTTAATGCCGTTTTTTCTGGTAAATCCGGTTGGAATGCCGATAGACCGGGCAGGGTATACCATGGCCATACCGTTTGTGTTTTTGTTTTTTGTCAGTCCTGTTTCCGGGGCGTTTTCGGACAAAATTGGATCACGGGGATTATGCACCCTGGGGATGATCATCATGGCGGTATCACTTTTTTTTATGTCCCGTCTGCAGGCATCTGATTCATTTATATCCATCGCCTGGCCCATGGCCCTGGCAGGAATCGGGACATCCGTATTTCTACCGCCCAACAGTAATGTCACCATGAGCGCGGTTCCTTTAGACAGAAGAGGGATTGCTTCGGCTACGGTTGCCACCGCCAGAAATATCGGGATGGTCATCGGGGTTGCAGTGGCAGGGCTGATTTTCAACTCTGTTTTCAGAAGTTTAAGCGGAGGAAAAAGTCTCGGAATATACACATCAGATCTGGAACCGATTTTCATGGAGGCTTTTGGCTATGCCATGACAGCCGGATGTATTATGGCGGGTTTAGGCGTAGTGGTTACTTTCCTGCGCGGACCCGATAAAAGATTGAGGAATATATAATAGTTTATCAGAAAAATAATATCTCTTAAAAAAACCTTTTGCCGGGTATGTTTTGCGCACCAAAAAGCCGTTGTTTCAGGTATTGCGTTGCAATTTGCCCTGAAGGGGTTATGGGGATGTTATAGAGGGGGTATCAACCGGCTGCCAGGTGTTTTAGCCGGGTGAGAGTTTCCCAGGAGAAAGTCTCGCGCCGGCAGGGAAATATGGCGTTGTTGGTAAAAAGGGGTTCCGATTCAATGTCATAACGGGATACGTTAACGGCTGACCCCCACATCCGGGTATGGGGAATGGGAGTGTAGTGAGCCAGCACAGGCGTAATGCCTGCTGCTTTAACGATATTGATGGATCGTATGACAGAATCCATAGTTTGTTCGGGAAGGCCCACCAATAAGTAAGCTCCGATTTGATGTTTCTGGAACCCGGCGTTTTTCAGATGTCCAATGGCCTGTTTAAACTCGCTTTCAGTGACTTTTTTGTCAAGGTTTTTACGGTTTTCAAAAACAGCGGTCTCCAGTCCCAAGCGTATCGTTTGAAAACCGGTCCGATACATCAACTGTGCCGTATACCGGTCGATCTCCCTGATATGAAGGGCATTGGGGGTGTGAAAATGAACCTTGATTTTCTCTTCGATAAGACTTTCCAAAAAAGGCTGCACATGGTTTTTACGATTGGTCAGAAGGGCATCATCGTAAAAAGCGAAGTTAATAACACCATATTGTTGAAACCAGTAGTTTATTTCTTCTACAATCTGTTTCGGGCTTCGTACTTTGCGGTATGGATTCAGAAAGCGGCTGGCGCAGTAGGAACAGGAAAAAGGACAGCCAATAGACGTCAACAGGGGAACATACGGAATGTTTCGCTGAAGGTCGAGTGCCGGATAGGGCCAGGTATCCATATTTTCGGGATTAAATGCCAATGAGGGCCTAAATCCGGTAAACCCGGCGACAATATCTAAAATTTTAGCTTCTGCCTGCCCCGGAACCACTAAGTCGGCTCCGATGTTTGCCGCTGCATGCGCATGGCACAAGGTGGCATAGGTTCCGCCCACCACCACAGGCGTCCCTGGAAAAATACGCCGGATCAACCGGATGGTTTCCTGAAGACCCGTGTACCAGTAAGTCATCCCGGAGGTTACCAGTATCAGATTCGGCTGGTGCCGGAGGTTGGTCAGATCATCCATAAACCATTCCGGCTTTATACCATATTGTGAAAAATGTCTGGAAATGTTGTTTAATCCAGCCGGGACAGCAATTCGGGTTTTAAGGTACGGACCGCGGCCGTCGGCCCTGGTTTTTGAGGAAACATCAGAACCATCACTGCGGTTTGCTTTTGGGTGAAAACGATCCAGACAGTCAATCAGGGTCACTTTTAAACCATGACGGCGAAGTATCGCTCCCAGATATAAAAGACCCAGGGGACGGGCCCAGAAATCGTAAGCAGCAAAATCGTGGATCCACGGATTGATCAGAAGGATATGTGGTGTATCAGATGAGGTCACTATAAAACTGATTACTATCGGTTATTGTAAGGCAGGTGTTTTCTGGGATGATGAAAATTATCGCAAAATTGATTTGAGTTTTCATAGCGGTTTTATTCCAGGATTTAAAATTTTTAACACATAAGTTTAGGTTATAGGGTGCCACGGGCGATGTAGGGGCAGGCCCCTGTGCCTGCCCGAATAATGGGCAACTACAGGGGGTTGCCCTACTGTAGGGCATACACGGGCAAGGCTAACGCCTTGGCCCGTGGCACCCATGCTGAAACCTGAAACCTTTCAGCGGAACAAAAATTTAGATGAATTTTCAGACCAATTTCGAAATAATTTTCATCACCCCAGTGTTTTCGTAAGGAGTGCAGATCCGCTATGGCTAAAAATTCCAGAGGCATTGAAGTCGCAGAAATTATTCCTGACAAATGCATCGCCTGTCAATTATGTATCGGTGAATGCCCGGTCGGTGCAATTGAACTGACCGATGAGGGCGTGGCGCATATTGATCCTGAAACGTGTATCGGCCAAGGC
>JAGYNR010000125.1 GCA_018399715.1 Desulfobacterales bacterium
GATGTATCGATACGATACTTTTTCCCGCACTCTTCGCAAATAACAATCATGACTGAACTCCTTATTTCATGTAACCTGAAACCTTTCAGCAACACAAAACCAAGTTAGTGCCTGAACGAAAACTGTCTTTTTCGCCAATATTTGCATCAGACTCAAATTTTAATCCTCGAAATACTCAATGTATGTCTGTGGTTAAAATTTTTGCCTTCCTTGATATTAACGAAAAATCATAGGTTTTCGTTCGGGCACTAGTTAAATTTTCAGGTCAATCTTGAGATAATTTTCATCCTCATACCCAAAGGCTGATCGTTTTTACCCTGATCTGCCGAGATCCTAATATCTCTTTTCTCTCATTTTATTAACCATATTCTGTTTGAAATGCGTTTTTTTTTCTTCACGATGTATATCCCTGGCTAACAGATCTACTAGTTCTGCAGCCTTGTGACTGGGAAACCTGGTTTTCGGATACCCCATGTCATTAGCGGCATCTTCAATCAGAACGCTTGCAAGCGGGCCGATAGCCAGAGAAAATTGAATTTCCAGATAATTCAAAAAATCATCATCCAGCATGGAAGTGGCTTGTTCAACAGGCTCGATTAATTTAAGCGCCATCAGTCTGGATACAACAGCCCTTATATCGCTGATGCTGTATCCCAAATCCTTTGCAACAACTCCCAAACGCTTTTTTCCATCCAAAGCCAAAAATACTTTCAGCATTTGACTGTCAAAGGAAAATTTCCCCAGATCATCCTTCACGACACGTTTGAAAACGACAGAAGAAGTATCACCCGATGAAATATCCATCTGATTACCTCCAATGATCTAAGGGTCATATCAAGAAATCTTCACGGCATCTTCCTTGGCACGACCCGAGCAGACAGAGAATCGTTCGATCAATTATTTTCTTTCATCCATTGTCTCAGATCAGCCCGCAAAGCGTTAAATTCAGATTGAATAACTGATTTAATCTGCTCGACAGCCGCTGCAATCTCTGCAGATATTCTGGTATTTTCATCTACAGGTATGGACGGTTCTGAAGGTTCAATCACTTCCTGGTCCAATACAATCGTTTCTTCCTGCTCAGCCGGCGCTATCTTTTGTTCATATTCTTCTGGTATTTCATAACGGCCTTTTTGGCCAACGATTTGTTCTTTCAGTATTTTAAACCGTTTTATTTCAGTTTTAAGAATATTTTTTCGCTTTGAAATCGGCATGGTACTATCATAAATTACTTTTTCAAGATTATAAAACATCGAGTTGAGTAATTTTATGGAAGTAGGATGTGCATTGCCCTTGTTTGTTTTGATATATTTTCCCACCGCCTCCAATAACTGGAGAAACATGAAAATGATGCGGTCATTTTGATAGTCTTTCCTTAACGCCTTGATCCGATGAAGCAGACTGCTCATAATGTCATCGTTGATCTCCCAGTCAATGGAAAGAATTGCGGCTTTGAGATCCCTGAGTTTCTTGTGCGAATTTTGCTCTTTTTCTTCTGGTACGTTATCTGGTGCGCTATCATCCTCCATAAATAGTTCATCCAACCGGGTTTCTACTTCGTTAGTGATCGTATTGTTTTTTTCGGTCATCGAATACCTCCTATTCGAGTTCCTTTTGCAAAGAAGTCAGGGTCATGGTTATGATTTTTTTCATCGTTTGAACGACATTGGTTCCCAACAGCGCACTGGCCTGAAACGCCGGGACCTTTAATTGGGAGTTGAGGGTCTGCTGAAGCGTTTCGTAAGAGAGCAACGGAATGCCCTGTTCGGCCAAATCCATCTTGTTATACTGAAACACTAATGGAATTTTAGAGATACTTTTTTTATAAAGAGATAAGTTTTCTCGAAGGTTTTCAAGAGAAAGGATATTTTTATCTTGTCTGACAGTCATGGCATCGGCTACAAACACAATTCCATCAACGCCCCTTAAGACAAGACTTCGGGTTGCATTGTACTTTACCTGACCCGGAACTGTATATAATTGGATTTTGGCATCATAACCTTTAATTTTTCCAATATTGAAAGGAAGAAAATCAAAAAAAAGGGTGCGGTCTCCATGCGTTTTAATGGCAACGATTTCAGTTTTTATCCGATGATTGAACTTATTATAAATATACTCTAGATTAGTGGTTTTTCCACCCCTGCCAGGACCATAATAGACAATTTTGACCTGAACTTCCTTTTTTTTTTGATTGATAAACGCCATGGAAAGATTCCAAAAAACGGTTAATTAATATAATATCACTAGAAACAGATCTCCTGATATGGGATTCAGGCAAATACGAAATGATACAACGCTAAATTTCCAGGATTTTTTTAATTTTTTCAATTGCCTCAGTTACTTTTAGTCTTAAAAACCCCAATGAAACATGGTTACCAAAAATAGTAATCAGCAAAAACTCTGATGATACTTTGCTGAAATGGATATTTTCTTTCTGTCCCTTATGGAAAAGAAGAGAAAATTCATCCTCACCAATTATTTTTGCCATCGCACTGACAGCACCATAATTTCCGGCTGCGAGGGCTGCAAGCGCATATATATCATGAATCATTTCTCCACTATGCAGGTCGGCGATAATATTGCCGGCCATGTCGATCAGAACTACACATTGCACACCCAGCTCTATCAAATCTTGATTCAGTGTGTCTTCGATGCTGTCCAATTGTTTTTGTCCGAGCGTATAAGACAAATCTGCCCTCCTGATAACAAGGTTTAACTTTCCGAAGGAAGTTTTTCAAGTGTCACCGGATTTTGTTCCCTGTTTCGAACAACTTCATTTCCCGGAATTTCTTTTAGAATTTTTAAGAGATCCCAAGGTCCCTGGGATTCACCCGGTGACTTTCCCTGGACGATAAAAACTGAACTGATCGCCTGATGGTCCCAGCTTTTCCATTTTTCCTGGTCTTTCAGCAATGTAAAGGTATGACCTTCCAATGCCTGGATGACTGCATCCGATGAAAAACTTCCTGCCCTTTCAGCAGCGGATGCCCATTCATGAATAGCGACCCAGGCTGCTGCCGCAGAGGAACCCGGCGCCTTTTCATATTTTTCCATAAACAAATTAACGAACTTTTTTGATCCCGGATAGTTATCTTTGAGTCCCCAATACCAATTTTTGGTAGAGATAACGCCTTCAATGGCTTTTATTCCCGCACCACGGGCCATGTTCAATTCCATCAAGGGGACAACGATGTGCATTTTTGTTTTCAGCCCCATTTCATCGGCCTGTTTTAATGCCATTATCATATCCTGTCCAAAAAGCACCAATACAAGTACATCAGGATTTGCAGCCGCCGCCATTTGAAGCTCATTATGGTAATCTTTTTTACCTAAAGGTGAAAGTACCGTCCCCAAAGTATCACAGCCGGCCAGTTCGGTACCCCTTCTCATCGATTCTTCCAGCGTGTGACCCCAGGTATAGTCGGATGTAATATAAAAATAGGTTGCCGTTTTATTGAATTTTTGAATAAGATATGGGTTGAGTGCTTCGCTGGTCATCCATGCGTTGAAATACCATCGGAACGTGTGTCGATGTGCTTTCTGAAAGGTGCTCCACTTGCCCCGATGCATATGACCGGTCGTTGCGTTGGAATGAGTCAATGCCGCCATAAAAACGACGCCATGTTCCTGGCAGACATCACTTTGGGCGATTGCCACTGCCGAACTGGAGCCGCCGGTCATCATCACAACATTATGGTCGGTTATCAATTCAAGAGCGTTTTTCCTGGCAATTTTTGCATTGGTTTTTGTATCTCTTACCATGTAAGAAATCTGTTTGCCGAGTACCCCTCCCTGAGAATTCAGCTCGTCAATCGCCAATGTATAAGCTCTTTTTTCATCTTCTCCCTGTTTGCTGTAGGCGCCGGTCAACGGAATATTCAGCCCGACCGTCACAGCCGATTCCTGGGCTGAAACACTGGCAGGGACATCAATCAAATAAACGGCGACGGTTAATATAACTATAAACATTACCCTGGGAACCGACCAGTTCATTGCGGCACCTCCTAAAAAAAACGGAAAAAAACAGTGTTGTCCTTTTTTACCTAACTATACCCCATACCATCATTGGGTAAATAGAGTCAACAAAATACAGCAATTCTAATTTTGCAAGAAATGCTTTAAGATACTTTGACATTCCAAAAAATATAATACCATACAATTTACTTCTTGAGGCTTAGGGAGATGTATCCGTCTAAACTATGTATTGATACTTCATATTGATTGTATGTGCGTTTTTCGGGTAGTTGCAGTAAACCCGAAAAACGCTCAGCGCCGGCATTACGAGATCTCGGTTTTTTGCTTGCTGGTTGATTTACCAAGGATAAAATCAGTTTGGTGCTTAATAAATTCTTCGATAGTGTACTGCCTGTCTAAATACCATTGCCGGAATGTCCACATATGACCAATGACAGCAATATTATGAGCAATCAGTTCAATAGAAGTTTTGTCTAAATTGGGCATTTCACCCGAGTCCGCAATCCGTTGAATTACTTCGGTAAATATGTTTGTAATGCGAACTTCATTTTCCAAAACCCTCTTTCGCCATTGGGAAGGAAGTGATTTGGTTTCCTGATATATCAACAGGAGGTGATCCCGCATGGTGTGACATACTAACAGGTATTCACGGATCATTTCCGTCAATGCCGCCTCGCCGTCAGAAGTCCTTTGTAAAGCTTCATTGACACCCCGTTCAACTTCATGGTGAATGGCGTCGCAGACAAGATATAGAACATCTTCTTTTGATGCGACATATTCATACAAAGAGCCAATTGAAAACCCCGCGGCGTTAGCGATTTGCCGGGTGGTTGTTTTATGGAAACCCTTTTCAATGAAAAGTTGTACGGCTGCATCCACAATTTGGCGCCTTCGCTTCACTACCAAATCCGGGTTTTTAATTTGGGTAGGGACATCTTTCGTTCGGTTATGTTTCATGGCATAGAACTAAAAAAAACTTCCCAATCAAAAAATTATGTTGTAAGTGAACGGGTGTTCATTAACCACATGTCGCGAAGCGCAATTCTGGAAAATGTTGCAACCTGTGCTTATGATTTTTAGCCGTTTTATAACCCATCATCCGCACAAATTGAAGTGGTTTACAAATTATGAACGAGCGCTCACTCAAAGTTATATGCTAACTTTATATCTTGTCAAGCACTTTCTGCAAAAGAACAATTGAAAACAAAACCATATGAAGTAAAAGACGGTGATTGATTGAGCGCTCATTCATAGGTGACATTATTTTTTTAAATCCCCCGGCGGTTGAACACTGTCAATTTTGGGGGCCTGAGCTGCTGATTTTTTTTCAGCCTGAAGCTTTTCAAGCCACTCAATTTTTCGGCTTAACTGATCCATCTTGTCTATCAGTTGATTCATCTGTTTTTTGGTAGCCAGATTCATTTTGTCCAATGCCTCGTTGACCCGCTTATCTACACTTTCTTTTATCCAGTTTTTTGCGTTTTCAGAAAAACTGACCATATGCTTTTTTACCGTATTCTCATCAGATTCCGATAATTGCCGGTCTTTGACCAAAATGTTGACAATCTTATCAATTTCATCTTCTGCCATATTCATGGTTTTTTTAGCGTAATCACCTCCCCTGCGAAGCAACTGAACCAGAATGCCTGACGGAACTTCCTTTTTATCTTCACTGTTTTCTCTGGCCAGCAGTTGAGATACTACAGAAGCGGTAATGTCATCTTTACTTTTGTTGTCGATAATCTTTACTTCCTCGCCATTTTTGATTAAATCAGATAGTTTCTCCATTGTGATATATCCTTTATCGGTAGTATCATAGAGCTTTCTGTTGGCATACTTTTTAATCAATCGCATATGAATTCTCCTTTCATCATATAGAATCGTAATGGTTTATTTAGTGCAGCTTGCTGCAAAGTAATTGAGGTTTACAAAACACTGATATCCTGTGTTTGCAACAGCAATCGGTTGTATAATTTAAATATGACGCTTTGCGTTATAAAAGTCAAGATTTTTCTATTCCAAACAATTTCTTTTTACAAATCTTTCTTACAATTTCCCCCTTGACCCCATATGCATCAAGCTAAGGGCTAATCACCTGATTTCAGGGTGTCGGAGTGCCTTTTTTGTCGGGTGCCACGGGCGAAGCGAAGCTTGCCCGTGCGGATTCCGCTACTTACCGTCATTTCACGGGCAAGGCTAACG
>JAGYNR010000126.1 GCA_018399715.1 Desulfobacterales bacterium
GACCGTCTAAAACAATACGGTGCGAATATTCTTCCCGAATCTGAACCTCGTTCCGCCCTGGAGATTCTCTTTGACCAGGTCAATTCCCTGCCGGTATATCTGTTGGGAGCAGCCGCGGGGGTTTCCATTATCACCGGTGGAATTCTGGACGCAGTGATTATTGCAGGGGTGGTTGCCGTCAACGCCGTGATCGGCTATTATACGGAGAGCGCTGCCGAGAAGACGATTCATAGTCTTCAAAGTTTTGTTCGCCCTGCAGCCGAAGTCATTCGGGACGGCCGGATGGTGAGGGTTGCTGCCGAAAAACTGGTGCCAGGCGATGTCCTTACGCTCAAACCGGGTACATCTGTATCGGCTGACTGCAGAATATTATCTGAACACCGGTTGACCATCGACGAATCGCTTCTCACCGGGGAAAGCCTTCCTGCCACCAAAAATAATACAATACTGGAAGGTGAAAACATTCCTGTTGCGGATCGCAAAAATATGGCTTATATGGGAACCTTGGTTACCGGAGGCCAGGCAAAGGCTGTTGTCGTTGCCACCGGACAGAACACGGAAATTGGTCAGCTTCAGATGTTACTGGGCGATATCAGTACACCTGAAACTCCCATCAGTAAACAGTTGGGCAGACTGGGCGACCAGCTTGTCCTGATGTGCATAGGAGTTTCCGCTGTTGTTTTTGCGATGGGCTTTTTGAGAGGAAATGGTTTTTTGCAGATGCTACGGATGGCCATATCACTGGCGGCCGCGGCAGTACCGGAGGGACTTCCGGCGGCTGCCACCATTAATTTCGCCATGGGGATCAAAAAGATGAGAACCCACGGTGTGCTGGTGCGCCATCTTCAGGCATTGGAAACCCTCGGGGCCGCCCAAACTGTCTGTCTGGATAAAACCGGCACGATCACCTTAAACCGTATGACGGTTTTGAAATTACATTCGGGAGCCACTTGTATCCGGGTTAAAAACAATTCCTTTTATGTGGGTAATTCAAAAATTCATCCTGAGGCGACAGAAGAATTCAAACAACTGTTTCAAATCTGTGTGTTATGTAACGAATCGGAAATCACCGGAACCGATGAAAATGAAGCGGTAATGTTATCCGGTTCTCCTACGGAAAACGCGCTTTTGCGGGTTGCGTTGAACGCCGGGATAGATGTAGCCGGGTTGCGAAAAAAATATCCCTTGGTAAACATTAACCACCGGGGTGAAGAACGGCTTTTTATGAGCAGTTATCATGAAAGCCAAAACGGTGAAAACATATATGCGGTGAAAGGTAGTCCCCCGGAAGTGCTTGCCATGTGTAAATGGCAGGTGGTGGGCGGTGAGACGGTGCCATTGACCGAGGAATCTATCCAGGAGATTGAAACTGAAAATGAAAAAATGGCGGGGGAATCTCTTCGGGTGCTGGGATTTGCCTGGAACCACGCGAAAAACGGAGAAAGCGTCGATTTGAAAACGGATCTTGTCTGGACGGGTCTGGTGGGCATGTCTGACCCGATCCGTGAAGGTGTCAACGACCTGATTCAGGTCTTTCATGGTGCCGGCATCGATACGATTATGATTACCGGCGACCAGCACTCAACGGCACAAGCGGTGGCCCAGCAGTTGGGAATCAACCGCCAGGAACCTTTAGAGATCCTTGATTCATCGCAATTAACGGTTTTGGAGCCTGAACTGTTGAAGGCCATTGCCCAGAAAGTCCATGTTTATTCGCGCGTCAGCCCGGCTCACAAACTCAAAATCGTTCAAGCGCTGCAATCAGCCAACAAGGTGGTTGCCATGACAGGCGATGGTATCAATGATGGTCCGGCACTAAAAGCCGCGGACATTGGAATTGCCATGGGTAAAAGCGGAACGGATGTGGCCCGGGAAGTCGCCGATGTAGTTTTGGAAGAGGACCGCTTGGAAATTCTGGTGATGGCGGTTCGCGATGGCCGCAATATTTACAGCAACATTCGGAAATCGGTTCATTTTTTTCTGTCCACCAATTTAAGTGAAATCATGCTGATGTTTTCTGCCATGGGCATGGGTATCGGTTCGCCCCTCAATGTGATGCAGCTTTTGTGGATCAATATTATTTCGGATATCTTTCCGGGACTCGCCCTATCCATGGAGAAGCCTGAAACCGATATTCTGGAGAGACCGCCCCGCCCGGCAGATGCAGCCTTGTTTTCCAAGCAGGATTTTAACCGAATGGCCTTTGAGTCCGGCGTGATCACTGCAGGGGCTTTAGGCGCTTATGGATTCGGTATCGCCCGGTACGGCCTGGGGGCACAGGCAGGGGGACTCGCCTTTCAGACCCTGACGTTGGGTCAGCTTCTTCACGCATATAGTTGTCGTTCTCAAAGCCGAAATCTTTTTGGTGGAAAAAAAATGAGATCAAATCCCTATTTAAATATGGCGTTGGGTGGTTCCCTGGCATTACAGGCGATGACAATCGTATTTTCGCCGTTGAGGCGTCTATTGGGCATATCACCCCTTGGGGTTTTGGATCTTCTGGTTATCGGCGTAACTTCTGTTGTCCCGCTTTTCATTAACGAATGGACAAAGGATAAAGGATAAAGGGCTTTAAACTTATGATAAAAGATTTCATGTTTACATCGGAATCCGTCACTGAAGGCCATCCGGATAAGCTTTGCGACCAGATCAGCGATGCCATTGTGGATCAGTTTCTCTATCAGGACCCTTACTGCAGGGTCAGGGCGGAGTGCGCCGTTTCCAGTGCTATTGTCTTTCTCGCGGTTCGATTTTCAGCTGACGCAAAAGTGGACCTTACTCGTGCCGCCCGAAAAATTATTAAAAAAGTCGGATACGACCAACCGGATTTCAACGAAACCATTTGCAGCATCATGACTGCCCCTCAGACCCGTTCCACTGAGAGACGAATGACCTTTCAGGAACAGAACCTTACCGAAACGGAAATCAACAAAATTTCTGCAAAGAACCAGGTGAACATCTTCGGATATGCCTGTGATCAGACACCCGAATTCATGCCGCTGCCCATTGTTCTTGCCCACAAGCTGGCTCGCCGGCTGACCGCGGTTAGAAAGGAAAAAAAACTCCCGTATTTAACACCTGATGAAACGGTTCAGGTGGGAATTAATTTCAAAAACCGTCAGCCGTACCGAATACACAGCATCACTATCATGGCCAGCCAGAAATGGCCCGATAATCCGCCGCTAAAAAAGATTGATTCGGATATCCGGGAACTTGTCATCCGTCCGGTCTGTCAAACAGAACCGATTCAGCCCGATGACAATACCCGCATTTTTATTAATCCGGATGGTCCTTTTTTGGGAGGCCCCACTCATCATTCCGGCTTAACCGGGCGTAAAAACGCCGTTGACACCTATGGTGAATTTACCCGCCACAGCGGAAAAGCCCTGAGCGGAAAAGACCCGATCCGTATCGATCGCATCGGTGCCTATGCTGCACGGTATGCGGCCAAAAATGTGGTCGCCGCCGGGCTGGCATCCGAGTGTGAGATCATGCTCAGCTATTCCATCGGAATTACCCAGCCGGTAAGCCTTCAGGTTCAAACCTTTGGTACGGAAAAAATTCCTGAAAATGAAATCAACCGGCTTATCGCCAAACATTTCGATTTTCGTCTGGCGGGAATTCTGAAAGAATTTAATTTACGCTATCTTCCCGCTGCCAATTCGGGTAAATTTTATCAAAATCTTTCCGCTTACGGACACTTCGGACGTCAGGACATGGATCTGCCCTGGGAAAGAATCAACAAAATCGACAAATTAAAAATTTGATATTTTTTTCACCAATTGGATAGATAGTTTTAATATAGCCCTTCCCTCCCCTTTTGATTTGGGGAAGGAAGATTGAAGAGATTACGTTTTTGACGGATAGGAGGTTTCGTAAAAAAAACGGAAGCTTTTAGAAATGTATCGAAAATTTCATCTGAAACTACATTCAGCCTGATTCGGTATCGCAGGTAAAACAAAAAATTTTTAAGAGTTTCCGCGTAACAAGTCCCGCATTTTTCTCTGCAACTTAACGGCACATTTGAGCGGTATCGCAAGCGTTCTGCTTCTGTGGCTTCTTTTTCCGTCAAATACATCAATTCCATTATATCATTTGCCTGAACTTTTTCAATAAACTCATTGAAATTGCATTCATCTGAAAGCATCATAACTCCTATTTAAATTATTATTCAATTACATTATCACCCGTGATCACGTTTTTTTTCAAGGTACTTGGAAAACCCCTCTTTTGTAAAAAGCATAAGAAAACCAGAAGTCTAAATGTCCCTAAATTTCATTACTGATCCAAAATTTGACCATCCTTTATACTACTATATAACCTTGAGTAAAGAAAAAATTTTCAAGAAAATAAATTGGGCGGTCCCTTTACTTATGCCGGTCTTGAGTAACTAAAAAAAATTGCAAACAAATAAACACTCAGTAATATCAGTCCAAATCTTTTTTTCAATGTTCCGTCCGAAAAAACAACTGCCATCCTGAAAACTATCAAAACAATGAGCATGGCTGGAAAAAGGATCTGAAAAAAATGTTTTGGAGCCAGCAATCCTCCTGATGTAACTGATGCGGCAGCTCCGGCTACAAACAAAACATTCAGTATATCAGCGCCGATAACATTTCCGACAGCAAGCTCCCCATATCCTTTGCGAACCGAGGTTAATGCTGTTACCAATTCCGGAAGAGACGTCCCGAAAGCAACCAGGGTGGCACTGATAAGGCTCGCAGGTATTGACAATCTAACAGCAGTTTCCAACACCGTAGGAATCAGAAGTTTTGATGAAAAAACAACAAGAAATACAGCACCTACCAACCTGAAAATTATGCTCAACGTTTTCCGCTTCGCACACTCCAAATTGGCTTCCACCCGTAACTCAACATTCTTCTTTTCCAGTTGGACAGACCTGAAAGCATGAAATATGTAACCAACAAGAAGCAATAAAAAAACAAATCCCATAAATCGAGGTAAGTTCCCTCCCATTGTAAAAACAGAACAAATTGAAAAGAAAGGCGTACAAGAGACAACAAGAAGAATTCCTGCACCCAGCTGTATAAGACCCTGATGGCTAACCATCTTTTGCGAAAGCGGTAGGGGGGCAATCAAAGAAGCAATGCCCAGAATCAAACCAGTATCACAAATAATTGAACCAACTGCATTCCCCAGTGCGATATCAGGCTCCCCTTTGACCGCTGCCGTCACGGAAACCGCTGCTTCCGGAACGGTGGTACCAAGACTGACGATTGTCGCCCCCACAAACATTTTGGAGATGTTCCATTTTAAAGAAAGTCTAACCGCCTCGTCCACCAAAACATCAGCTCCTTTAACCAGCAAATAAATGCATCCTCCTAAAATAACCAACAGCCCGGGAAAAGGAATTTGTGAAACAATATCATTTATCAATAGTTCCATGATAGATTTCTTTCGTTAACTGTATTTTGAAAAAATTAGTCCGGACTTGTTCTCGCTGATAGAACGAATTTTCAGTATTTTTATTATAAGTTTAGAAGAGATGGCTGGCACAGCCTTTGAGTTGACTGAAACCAGCTATTATTTGCATTTAGATGGCAAGGTATCTTTATGTTCATTGAAAAGATATCCAAAACCATAAGGGGATATCATCAATACGCTTAATGGCAACTAAACTGAACGATTTTCAAGTTTGTTGCAGATATAAGGAAAATGACGTGCCGCTATAGTGACCTATACGGTGAGGCATCTGACATCATCAATGCAGTAAACTTGAAAATCCCGAAGGATTAAAAATTATGAAACTAAAATTAATAATGCTTATCTTGGTGTATATTTTTACAAGGAAAAAACAAGCTTTTACTTGTTTTTTCATTGGGCGATTTCCGCTTTCGCCTCGGACGTTAAATTTTTGAAGCTTTTGCCGGTTTCCTCCGTGACGCTTTTGGCCTTTTGATAGGTTAACAGACCCACCTTCATTGTTTCCTTGATTAAAAATTTCAAGGCTGATTTAAAAAAAGGAGCTACCACCGGAAACAAAATCACAGCACCGGTTCCGATAAGTAAGCCGCTGCCAAGATTGTCGATACCATTTAAAAGTTTCATCATACACCTCCATTAAAAAATTAAATTTGTTTTAAATTACAATATAACT
>JAGYNR010000127.1 GCA_018399715.1 Desulfobacterales bacterium
GCGCAAGAACGATTTTTTCAGCCGCCATTAACTCATTACCTCCACAAACCTGGCTTCTGCATGCCGCAGACTGACAAAATAGCCTTCCAGCTGCACTTCCATGGGATCTTCCAAAGGGGCATTCCGAATCACCTTGATGCGCATCCCCGGATAAATCCCCATGTCAATCAGCCGCTGCCCCAGCTTGTCCCGGATCGACAGTTTCTTAATGGTGGCTTCATCGCCCGGTTTTAATTGATCCAACGTCATTTTCTGCCCTCCTTTTGATTCATAAAAAAAGGCGCAACCGGGCAAATGAAACATCACCGCCGATTACGCCTTCACTTTCTCCGCGCTTTATTAGCCGAAGACCGTAAGGTTTTCATTTTTTTATTAGACTAATCTAATAAAAAAAGAATTTACTAATTAATATGAGAAAAAAAATTTGTCAACTGGTTTTTTCAACTCGCTGACAATTTTATTTTTGCCTATTCGACATTATTTTTTGCCTTCGGCGTAGCGATGACGAGGCATCCGTCAGGCGCAATCACAGACCCCTTCTGGCCGATGAACAACAAATCGCTCAAGCGCAATTGGCTATGGACAAGCCGGCACTGAAAGGTGCCCCGCCCAAAGGGGCATATGGTGCATAACTTTTCGGTATCGATAATAGCCCGCCCTTTGCCGTTATACTTTGCCGTCAAAAAATGAACCAGTTCACAGGCCGTCGAACCATCCAAATTATCCATCGGCTGTACATATAAATTACCATCAATATTTTGATGCCTGAGAGAAAAGTGACCGCCCATTTCAAAAATTCCTTTGTTAATGCATTATCGCATCTATTCGTTCCGCTTTTGCTGTTGCAGCAATCCGCCGCCGCTTGTTCGCTCATCAATGATTGCCTGAATTTCATCCCGGACCGACGCACTTCGCTTCAACTTGGAGCGGCAGTTAATCACGCCGCAGTCATCGTACCGAAGCGACTCCATTTGATCCGGCACCAACTCTTTATTTATTTGATTTTCTAAACGCTCCATGAAATTAATCCTTTTTAAATTTAGTTGTTCGGCCTCGCGTTGATCAGGCCCCGATTTTAGAGTGTTTTGGCGCACCCGCCAAACCGTCGTCGCAATATTTGCCGT
Source organism: Desulfobacterales bacterium (assembly GCA_018399715.1). Taxonomy (GTDB): domain Bacteria; phylum Desulfobacterota; class Desulfobacteria; order Desulfobacterales; family SKZT01; genus M55B149. The sequence continues at coordinate 1,125 of JAGYNR010000127.1, forward strand.
CCAGGTTCCAAATGACTTTTGAGGCCGCGTTCAAACTGGAATTGGCCAACATTTAAACCGATTTGCGATGGTTTTTGCGGCATAATATTTACTCCCATCGGATTGCCCTTTTTTACTGATTGTCGATGAGCACTTGTGTCAATTTTTTGCGCAAAAGTTCCAATTGCTTGGACTTGAATGACTTGCGGCTCTGCTCCAAAACCTCAATCGCCTCTTGAATGGCCAGCTTAAGCTTCTCCTCTCGTGTCTGTCTGGGGCAGATATCCTTTGGCAATGGAAGATTATGACAATCCAGCTGACCTTCCAATATCGCAGCAACCAGGCAGGAATGCTGGTTAAGCCGATGCTGCAATTTCTTGACACTTTCATTAAGCACATTGGCGAGGGTGTTTTTATCCAAGTTCATTTAAAATAGGTTGACCTTTTATTGTTTTGAATGCCTAACTTAATCTGGAAAAAAATTGCCGCCTTTTTAAACGGCACGGAAAAGACGACAAAAAAAGTTAGCTATGGCATGTTATTTCATACAAACAAAATTCTCAAATCTGTTCATCCGATGAATCACTTTTAGAGGAATCACCGTGATCAATCCGCTCCTTGAGTCCGCAAGCGAATTCATCGCTTCGCGTTTTACATTTTTCCGGCTTATAGCCATGAATCCGGTATTCCTCAAAATTTTGCAGCCAGCTTTCGCCGGCCCGGGGGCACTCCTGAATAAATGCCATGAAATCCGTCAGGCTCTCCAATGTGGCCTCACTCAGGGTATGCTCCATTTTACAGGCCTCTTCGTCCGCCACATCCGCCTTGATTTTTAAAATATCCGTTAAAAATCTAAATAAAATTTCATGCCGGCGCCGCATTTCATGGCCCACATCCCAACCTTCCGGGGTCAGCTCCACATATTCATACTTTTCATAATGGACAAGCCCCCGCTTGCTCAGCGTCTTGAGCATGCTTGTGACGGTCGGCATCTTGACACCCAGCCGCCTAGCAATATCCTTGACCCGGACGACTTTTTTTTCTTTGTCCAGATCAAAAATAGTTTCCAGGTAATCTTCCATTACCGCGGTTAAGGGCTTTTCTTTAGAAATTTCAGGCATTTTTTTGTTAGAACGCGTCTTTTATTAGGCTTATCTAATATTATTTGTACGTTTTAATAATTAAAAAATAAAAATCTGTCAAACATTTTTTTGAAACCAATGAAAATAAAAAATTGATCCCTTGGCATAATTCCCATAGAACGCCAGCGAACCATTTTTTTTTAATTGGATATCACTCTTGTTTGAAAACAGATTTAGCGTAGTAAACTTATAAATTTTGGGGTATGAAACGCACACTAACAAATCAACCCTTTCCTATGCCAATGCCAACAGGCCGTGACAGATGTTTGAGACCTTGTTTTATAAGCTCTCAGGAAGTCACCATTGCTCGAAAGCTGGCATTGTCGCTCGGGTCACGGGCTTACCAATCAGGGACACTCGTTGTTTATTTAAAGCTACGCTTGATATGGTGTTTTTTCATTCTGGCGCGCAATGTGCTCGGAGGTAATCCCAAAATATCGGCAGCGCCCTTTTTCCCCTCTATTTTCCAATTTGTTTCATTAAGGATTTGCAATATATAATCTCGCTCCATTTCCGGCATTGTTTTTCGAGGGCTTTCCGGAAGTAGTTCATGCGGTTCGATTTCAAGCTTGTCCGCCAATATCAACACATTTCCCGGGGTATTGATTATGGACCGTTCTATCACATTTTGCAGCTCCCTGATATTTCCGGGCCAGTTATACGTTTCAAGCGCCTTGATTGTATCTAAAGGGATAGTGTCAACTTGCTTCCCTAATCGCTTGCAAAATTTATCAAGCATCCAATTCACTAGTAAAGGAATATCTTCTTTGCGCTGACGAAGCGGCGGGATCTTTATCGAAAAAACATTTAAACGATACCAGAGATCCCGCCTGAAATTGCCATATTTGACTTCTTTTTCCAGATCCCGATTGGTTGCCACGATTATTCGAACATCAATCTTTATTGTGCGCGAACTGCCCATTCGCTCGAATTCTCCGTACTCAAGGGCAGTCAACAATTTACCCTGTGTTTCTAACGGCAATTCGCCTATCTCATCTAAAAAAAGGGTAGCGCCATCGGCTAATTCAAATCGGCCTTTCCGTGTGGCATGGGCGCCAGTGAACGCCCCCTTTTCATGCCCGAATAATTCGCTTTCGATAAGGGTTGACGGCAGGCTCGCACAGTTGACCTTGATAAGCGGAGCATCTTTCCGCAGGCTTTTTTTATGTATAGCCCGGGCAATTAGTTCCTTGCCTGTACCGGTTTCGCCAAGGATAAGAACGGTTGTCTCTGCAGGCGCAACTTTTTCAACTTTTTGTATTGTTTGAAGCAGAGCATCGCTTTTGCCGATGATATTTTCAAAATTGTGTTCTTGGGCAATTTCTTCCCTAAGATAGTTACGCTCGTTTTCAATCTGATCTTTAAGTTCTTTGATTTCCTGAAAAGCCAATTGAAGCTTTCTGTCAGCCCGCCTTTTTACTAGCAGATTTGATATAACGTCCGCCACAATTTTTAGGCGCACGATTAAATCCTCACTCCACGTTCTTTCTTTTTTGGCATGAGCAAGAAAAAGGCCGCCGACAACTAGTTCTTTTTCTATGAGGGGAAACATTAATAATGATTTAATTTCAAATTTTTTGGCAAGACCCTTATCAATCTGAGCCTCTTCAGGCAATTCATCTAATTTGTTGAAATGAACAATTTTAAACTCCAGTAATTTGCCGGCAATCCAAGGCGCTTCAAAATCTTTGATACCAAGCGGGATCGGCTGGACGCCTTTTTCAGACCAGCTATGGGTATTGATGTATGTATCCGCTTCATCGTCGTATTGAAACAAATGGCAATGATCAATTTTCAGAAATTGAGCGATGCATTCGAGTGCATGATTGATCTTGGCATCAAATTCGGTTTCTTTTATGTTGATAAAATTCGCAAAAAGCTCGGTGAGAAGCCTTTCAAACTCAAACCGCTTCGGAAGCGACATTTCGACGGATTCTTCATCTATCAATGCATCGAAAATAAAAATCCTGTAGGCAGGGCCTTTTCCCCCCGTATCCACATCTGAATGGACCAATCTTCCTGATATCTTAACCCCGCTTTTTGATACAAAATGAGCGGATTTTCTTTCTTTTGTGAGCACCTCGGAATATTGCTGCGGATCATCTAAGCAAAGCGAAATATGTCGGCCGCTTATTTCGCTTAATTCATACTTTAATAGCTGCGCAGCCTTTTTATTGGTGGCGAGGATAAAGCCCGTCTGGTTCGTGATAAAGACAGCACTCGGCAGGGCGTCAAAGATGATTTCAAAAAAGGCTGAATTTTTTGGAGAATGGTGCTGAAGGTTTTTCAAGTGTTATCCCCCCAGGCAGTTGCGGTGTGTTCAATGTGGATTAGGAATTGGTTAACGCAAGGAAATTTTTGAAATATATTATATTTTTCAATAAGTTATATATATATCCGTCAAATATAGTGGCACATTGAGACTATCTTAGCAAGCGTTATTATTTTGAGGTTAAATCCAATGAAGAAGGTCGAAATGAGCACTTTAAAAATACCTGTAGAAAATAAACAGGTTAAATTTTTAATTAAAAGTCACCGCTAAATATAGTGGCGCCACCATATATGGCGGAATCTTTTCACCCGAACTTCCCTTCACTTCATTCCAGAACTTTGTCTAAATCCTTCATTAGCAGCAATCCCCAACTCTCCGCCAAATTAATAATCATTTTGGCACGAATTTTGTTAACAATGAATAAAGATTCAATCATTGTTTAAAAAAATAAACAATGTTTTCTATTTCTCATATTTCATCTAAGCCGGGCACGATTGTTTCTCTATATATGACCTGGAAGCAATAAACCGATGTTGGTTTGATTAAACCATCCAACCACCTTTAATTATTTAAAATTATTATAAAGATAAAAAGGAAAGGTAGGCTATGGCTGACAAAATGATGGCGTGTGTGCGCAAGGAACCGGGCGTCCTTGTCGTTGAGGAAAGAAACGTCCCGCAAGTGGAAGACCCTCAAGATGTCTTGCTGAAAGTCAAATTATGCACCATCTGCGGTACGGATGTCCATGCGGAAGAATTGCCCCTGCCGGATGTGGCCATGGGCCACGAGGGGGTAGGCGAAATTGTGGATATGGGCGATGGGGTTGAAGATTTCATGATTGGGGATCGCGTGGTTGCTTCCTGTATGCTGTCCTGCGGATATTGTGCAAGTTGCCAGCAGGGAGAGCCAAGCGCCTGTTTAAATCCCCAAGGCCGTGTCCAGCATGGGATCGTGATGGATGGCTATCAGGCGGAATATGTCCGCGTCCCTTTTGCGCCTTTCAGTATCTGCAAGATTCCCGATGCATTAAGCGATGAACAGGCTATTGTCACGGGTGATATTTTTTCAACCGGCGTTGGCGTGCTTGAACGAGCCGGAATGAAAGTCGGGGATTCCATCGCCGTCTTTGCCCAGGGACCGCTGGGACTTTGTGTGACGACTGCGGCCAGGGCGCTTGGCGCCGGTCTGATCATTACAGTTGAACCGAATGCATTCAGGCGGGAAGTATCGAAAAAAATGGGTGCCAATATTGTGCTGGATCCCACTGATACGGACGTGGTTCACAAGATACTGGATATCACCGAAGGCTATGGGGTCAATATTGCAGTGGAAGCCTTGGGCAAGCAGGAAACCCTTCAGGGTGCGTTCGGAACCGCCAGAATCGGCGGCTGTGGCGGTGTGATAAGTCTGACGA
>JAGYNR010000128.1 GCA_018399715.1 Desulfobacterales bacterium
AAAGAAAGGTGAGCCGGTCTGAAAACTTTTTTACCAAGAGGGTTGATTTACACCCTACGATTATCGGAAGTTTTCAGGCCGATTTCAAAGTAATTTTTATCACCCCTCCTATAACCTGAATCCCTATTCTTTCACCCTCTCCACATATTCCCCGGTACGCGTATCGATACGGATCAACTCCCCCTCTTCGATAAAGGGAGGCACCTGTACCATATAGCCGGTTTCCAGTTTCACCGGTTTAGTGCTTCCTGAGGCTGTATCCCCTTTTGCCCACGGTTCGGCTTCCACAATTTTCAGATCGGCAAAATTGGGAAGCGATACGCCGATGGGAGTATCTTCAAAAAAGAGGACGTTGCATACAGTATTTTCTTTCATGAAATCCTTGGCCTCACCAACCTGATCTTCACTTAGAAACTCCTGTTCGTAAGAGGTGGTATTCATGAAACAAAACTTGTTTCCTTCCGAATACAAATACTCCATCTCGTGTTCTTCCAGGTTGGCCTCATTAAATTTATCCCCGGAGCGAAATGTTCTTTCAAACTGGACCCCGGTTACCATATTTTTCAGACGGGTTTTATAAAGTGCCTGTCCTTTGCCGGGTTTTACAAACTGAAATTGAACCACAATATATGGCTCTCCATCCATTTCAAATTTTAAGCCTTTTCTCAAATCACTGGCTTCGTACATAACTGAACCCTTTCTATGCGGTAAACATTTTTACATTTTAACTCGAGATTTAAGTTTTTGCTCTGCCTGCCGGGTAAGTGCTGTCATTTTTTGAACCTTCGCCGGATCCTTATTGAATCTGACAGGTTTTCCATTCTTATCGACCATGTTGGTTCCGGTGCAACTGTCAACTCCTGCCGGGCGGACTTTCATGATAGCATCATAGACATTTTCCGGGGCAATTCCACCGGCCAGAATTACCGGTATCTTAGTGTTTTTTACGAGTTTTGAGGCCATGTCCCAGTCACAAATTCGTCCGGTAATGCCGACAAAACCGGTCACGGGTTGATCCTGCAAATTATGCTGTACGCCGTTCACAAGCAGTGTGTCTGTCAGGAAGAAATCACTGACAGGAGCAAAAATTTCAGCCAGCTCCAGGGTTGGTACCTTGTCTGCAAGGCCGGGTTCTGCAATGGGAATCGATCGTGTGATCATCAGTTGAGAATACGTTTCTTTAATTGTCTTTTGAAGATTTACCATGGAATCACAGGATGTGGGATCGGCCAAATACCCTTGGTTTCCGTCAGGCTTTTCAGGTACATCACAAAAATGAAGAATATCCGGCTGATAATAATCAATAACTGCTAAAATGGTCTTTAAATCATTAAACAGCGGAATCAGACTGCTTTTAGCTCCGCAGGATTTCACATGCTGGATAGTTTCTTTAAGTCTGGGGTTTTTCCATTTTTGTCCGGAGAGCACAACACTTCCGATATGATCTACCCCCAACGATTGCATCAATTCTGCCGCTTCAGGCGTCTGAATCTCATAAATTTGTACAATTAACTTTCCCATTTACTGAATCGCTTCAATCAATATGATTGTAATTTATTAAAAATTGGGTTAAATTTCGGGTGCTTTAGCTATTAGGTACAGTGTATGCTAAAAATGAATTTACCTCTAAATTGAATGTTAAACTAAAAAATAAATAATTTTAACATATTTATCTTATATTCGCAATCATTTAAGGAAAAGGACAGCAATTCTAATTTTGACAATCACATGAAATGATGGATTCGCTATCGAAATCGGGATCGAAATCGAAATCGAATACACCTCAAAGGTTACATATTCGATAGTGATAGCGATCCCGATAGCGATTATTAACGTTCAGCATCGGATCATGATGTTTGAGTCATAATTAGAATTGCCGGGAAAAGGAACAGACACCCAAATGATAATCATCATCGATTTTGGCTCCCAGTATAACCAGCTTATTGCCCGAAGGGTCCGGGAGTTTCGGGTATTTTGCCAGATACTGTCGCCCGGAACTGATATTGAAACCATCAAGGCGCTGCATCCCGAAGGCATCATTTTATCCGGGGGGCCTGCCAGTATTTATGAAACCAACAGCCCCAAGGCTGATCCGGAGTTATTTAACCTCGGGATTCCAGTGCTGGGCATCTGTTATGGCATGCAGTATATGATCCATGTGCTTGGCGGCCAGGTGAACAGAGCTGAAAAACGCGAGTATGGGTTGGCATCCCTGAATATTCATGACCCAAAAGGTCTATACAAAAATATCAATAAGATCACCCAGTGCTGGATGAGCCATGGAGATTCGGTGGAAAAACTGCCGGATGGCTTTCAGGTCACTGCTTCTACCGAAAATACCAAGATAGCATCAACAGTAAACTGGAACCGCAATCTTTTTGGACTTCAATTTCATCCGGAGGTTCATCATACCCCCAAAGGAAAGGCAATGATAAAAAATTTTCTGTTTGATGTTTGTCAATGCCAGGGCAAATGGACCATAAAAACGTTTGCAAAAGAAGTTATTACAGAAATCCGGGAAAATGTGAAAGATAACCGTGTTATTTTGGGACTCAGCGGCGGTGTGGATTCTTCTGTGACAGCTCTTTTGTTACACAAAGCCATCGGAAAAAATCTCACCTGTATCTTCGTTGACAACGGTGTTTTAAGAAAAGATGAAGCCGGTCGGCTCAAAAAGATATTAAAGCAGCATCTCAATATTAATATCCGTTTTATAAATGCGGCGAATGTATTTTTAAAGGCTTTGGCCGGAATTGAAGACCCGGAGAAAAAACGAAAAATTATTGGAAAGGTGTTTATGGATGTCTTTGAAAAAGAGGCCGGAACCATCAAAGGGGTAAAATTTCTGGCACAAGGAACGCTTTACCCCGATGTCATTGAGTCCGTTTCACCATTTGGAGGTCCTACCGCTGTCATCAAATCTCACCATAATGTAGGAGGGCTTCCTCACAAAATGAAATTACAGTTAGTGGAACCGTTGAAATATCTTTTTAAAGATGAAGTCCGAAAATTGGGAAAAACGCTGGGATTACCGGATGAACTCACCTGGCGGCAACCGTTCCCGGGGCCGGGTCTCGCCATTCGAATTATCGGAGCCGTAAATCGGCGTCGGCTGGCGATCCTTCGGAAAGCGGATGCCATCCTCCTTGAGGAAATCCGGAAAGCAGGATATTATCAAAAATTATGGCAGTCTTTTGCTGTGCTGCTTCCCGTGAAAAGCGTCGGGATTATGGGAGATCAGCGAACTTATGAAAATATTATAGCTATTCGGGCCGTAAACTCTATCGATGCCATGACTGCTGATTGGGCAAAACTTCCCCATAAATTGCTCGGGAAAATCTCAAACAGGATCATCAACGAGGTTATAGGTGTCAACCGCGTGGTCTATGATATCAGCTCCAAGCCTCCTGCAACCATTGAATGGGAATAATATATTATGACAGACCAAAAAACAAATCAGTTTCGGTTAAAATTTGATGAAACCAATTCGATGATGACAAATGAGATTCTGGAACAGCGGGTTGAAAAATTAAGTACCCGGATAACCATTATTTCTATTCTGATTCCTGTGCTGTTTGGTGTTGTTTTTACAATTGCCTACCTCAATATAAAAAAACGCGTTTATCATACACAGCATTCAGGCATTGAAGAAATAGAAAAACTTTCCAAGGATTGGAAATCCCGTTTTTCTTCCCTGTCTGAAAATTTTGCCGGACTGGAAGATGCCCTGGCTGAGAAAGAAGAATTGATTCAACAACTGGAAGATAAATTTTCCCAAAAGATAGTCCCGATGGAAAAAATAACCACATCCATTTTAGAAGAATTAAAAACAAACCAAAGGGAACTGTCTCAACTTCAAACCAGCAAAGTTGATAAAAAAGAGTTCAACAGCCAAATTGCAAGCGTTAAAAAATCCTTGTCAATTACCGACAAATCTATGAATGTACTTCAAAATGACATGAAAGACCTGATTACCACTACAAATACCATCACCGAAAATTTTAAAGAAGAACTCAAAACTCTCACTGATTTTTTAGAAAAAGAAAAAAGCAGCGTTGATCAGATAACCAGAAGCATTGTTGTCCAAAATGAGAATATCACCGAAATACGCCAGGAACTATCACTGTTATCTCAAAAAATGTCTGCATTTGCTGAAAAAGGAGAGATGCGCTTAGCTATAAAAACAGCAATGCTGGAATTAAAGGTTTACCTCGATGAGGCGATCAAAAAAATGAACCAACAACTCAAAGATTAAAAGATGGAAACACTTGCATCTGATACAAAACCATTATAAAACCTAAACTGGTCGATAAAAATTTTGGAAGTGCCATTTTACAAATATGAAAGAAGGAGAGATAAAATCAATGAGTAAAGGCATGTCTGAAGTCGAGCGTACGCTTGATGATATTTGTGTAAACACCATTCGGACATTATCCATCGATGCAATTCAAAAGGCTAATTCAGGTCATCCCGGTGCACCCATGGGGCTTGCTGCGGCAGGATTCGTCCTTTGGACCCAAATAATGAAACACAATCCCCAAAACCCTTCATGGCCGGACAGGGACCGGTTTGTCCTTTCCGCCGGTCATGCTTCCATGCTGCTCTACAGTCTTTTACATTTAACCGGCTATGAGGTGAGCCTGGAGGATATTCAGAATTTTCGGCAATGGGGAAGTTCTACACCGGGACACCCGGAATTCGGCCACACGCCCGGCGTGGAAACAACTACCGGCCCTCTGGGTCAGGGATTTGCCAATGCCGTCGGAATGGCGATGGCGGAACGGTATCTGGCGGCCTGTTTTAATCGGCCGGGATTCGAAATCGTTGATCATCAAACCTATGTTTTCTGTGGCGACGGTGATCTAATGGAGGGCGTATCCTCTGAGGCCGCTTCGCTCGCAGGACACTTAGGATTAGGCAAAATGATCGTCATTTACGATAACAACAGGATCTCCATTGAGGGCCAAACCAATATGGCTTTTACAGAGGATGTTGCTGCCCGGTTTAATGCATATGGCTGGCAGGTATTGACTGTCAATGACGGCAACGACCGGCAAGCGATTCTCAAGGCCATGGAAAGTGCAAAAGCCGAAAGCAGGCAGCCGTCTATCATACTTTTAAGAACTGAGATCGCCTATGGAAGTCCTGGGAAACAGGGGTCTGCCGATGCCCACGGTTCCCCGCTGGGCCCGGAAGAAATCCGCAAAACCAAGGAAAACCTTGGATGTCCTGTGGATAAAGATTTTTGTATTCCGGATGATGCTCTGACCGTATTTCGCCAATGTGTCGAAAAGGGTGTGTCTGCCGAAACCAAATGGCAGGAAACCTATAATGCATGGAAAAACAAATATCCTAAATTGGCAATACAATGGACCGAGTTTCAGGAAGGAATACTTCCTGATGGTTGGGATCATCAATTGCCGGCCTTTTCGGATGCAAGTTCCATTGCGACGCGGGCTGCTTCAGGACAGGTTTTAAATGCCCTGGCACCTAACGTTCAAAACCTGATCGGTGGCTCTGCCGATCTGGCACCTTCCAATAAGACGCTCATTAGCAATTCGGCGGATTTTCAGAAAGACACTCCACTGGGACGTAACATGCGTTTCGGTGTCAGGGAGCATGCGATGGGATCAATACTTTCGGGGCTAGCTCTTCATAAGGGAATCCGGCCATACGGCGGAACGTTTCTGGTATTTGCTGATTATATGCGTCCGGCCATCCGCCTGGCCTGCCTGATGCAAATCCCGGTAATTTATGTACTCACTCACGATAGCATTGCTGTCGGCGAGGACGGCCCAACGCATCAGCCTGTGGAACACCTGGCATCCCTTCGCGCTATTCCCAACC
>JAGYNR010000129.1 GCA_018399715.1 Desulfobacterales bacterium
TTGTGGGAAAGGAGAATGAAGGTTGGGCTATAGTTAATCTTTTGGCAGGATTCGAGAGGTCTAATATTGATGAAATAATGGTTATGGTACGGCGTTTGGAAGACCTAGTGAGCTATTGTAATGAAGCTACTCACAGAGGGGGGCCCTTATCACAAGACCCTGTAATTTGCGATCGGCTATCTAAGATAGCCTGTGAGATTGAAGCAGCACGCGCTTTATCATACCGTGTAGCTGATTTGCAGAACAGAAATCAGATGTCTTTGATGGATGCCTCAGCGGTAAAAATTTTTGCATGTAGTCGATGTTGGGTTTTTATATTATAGAAATAGGTCATTATTTTGAACGGTTGTACAACCACTTTTCAAATCATTTTATCCAATAGGTTGTTTCTTCAAAATCCTCCGGATATGTTGAGGAAACTGCTGATTGAACAGCTTAAAATGCCCAATCCAAAGTGGATTGAAAACAATCGTATGGGGAGATGGAACAGAAATACGCCTCAAACGCTGAAGTTTTATAAAAACATATCGAAAGGTGGTCTGATAATTCCCAGAGGCTATGCTCGTCAATTGATTGTTATCTGCCGTCGCCACAAAATTTCTTATTGTCTTGTAGACAATCGGCGAACGCAGGTCCCGGTTTCTTTCGAATTTAACGGACATCTTAAACCATTTCAGCAAACAGCAGTTGACAGGCTGTTACAAAAAGACTTCGGGACAGTTAGTCTTCCGACGGGTAGTGGGAAAACTTTGGTAGGGTTATACATGATTGCCAAGCGTTTTCAGCCGTCGCTAATTATCGTTCACAATCAGGATTTGGCATATCAATGGATTGAAAGGATTGAACAATTTTTGCAAATACCTGCTGATGAGGTCGGATTGATATCCGACGGCAACGTTAAAATGGGTGAACGGATAACAGTCGCTTTGGTCCAAAGCTTGTATAAGTGCACAAATGATGTGTTTAGAAAAATAGGATTCTTGGTGGTGGATGAATGTCATAGAACGCCGAGCCGAACCTTTACAAAAGCGGTCAGTGTTTTTGACTGTCGGTATATGCTGGGTATGAGTGCGACTCCCTGGCGCCGCGACAAGCTTTCCAAACTGATTTTCTGGCATCTGGGAGACCTTCATTTCCATCTGGACCGGAAAATGCTGATGGAATCGGGAGATCTGTTACCGGCCCAGGTCATTTTTCGGGAGACAGAATTTAAGCCTTACCATGATCCGGTCCGGGAATATTCGAAAATGCTTGCCGAACTAGTCGCGGATGACAACCGAAACCAGATGATTACCGGGGATATTTCCCGGGAAGTTCGGGAAAATTCGGATGTATTGCTGGTGATTTCAGATCGCAAAGCCCATTGCAAAATTTTACAAGCCTTGTTGCAGTTTCGGCATCACATCTCTTCCGACTTGCTGACAGGGGATCTTTCCATGGATCAGCGACGAGAAATTTTGCATCGGTTAAATCAAGGAGAGGTAAAGGTGATGATTGCTACCGGGCAACTGGTAGGGGAAGGTCTGGACAGCAGCAGTCTTTCGACACTTTTTCTGGTCACTCCTATCCGGTTTAGCGGCCGTTTGATTCAATATCTCGGTCGGGTGCTCCGTCCGGCTCCCGGAAAAAGCATTGCAACAGTTTATGATTATGTGGATGTTCATGTACCACAGCTGAAAGCAGCCGCAAGAAACCGGCAGAAAGTTTACCGGGGTGGCGGTTGATAAGATAAAGCTTAACAAACAACCCCGAAATTTGAAACTTAAGGGATCGAATGGGGAAAAAAAACAAGAAACTAATTTTTCAGGCGGTTCCGGTAAGGATCATTATTCCTGTTGTTCTGACAGTGTTTTTTTTTGTGTTGACCATATTTCTCCTTATCTTGCCGATTTTAAAAGATCAGATGATGGCACGCAAGAGGGAGATGATCCGGGAACTGACAAAAGCCGCCTGGAGCAATCTGGATGCTTACCATGAAAAAGAGGTATCCGGCCAGATAACCCGTGAAAAAGCTCAGGAATTGGCTGTTGAGCACCTGCGTCATCTTCGCTACGGACCCAATATGAAGGATTATTTTTGGATCAACGATATGTATCCCCATCTGGTAATGCACCCTTACCGAACCGACCTGGAGGGAGAGGATATCTCTTACTATGCTGACCCCAACGGGAAATGTCTGTTTGTGGAATTTGTCAATACCATTCGTAATCACGGGGCAGGATACGTTGATTATCAGTGGCAATGGAAGGATGATCCGGACAAAATTGTTCCGAAAATCAGCTATGTGAAAGGATTTTCTCCCTGGAACTGGATTGTCGGAACCGGAATCTACATAGAAGATGTTCGGGCGGAAATTGCCGCCGTCACCAAAAAGCTGACGTTGACATGTCTTTATATACTTGGGATTATTGTTGGGCTTTCTTCCTATATTATTTGGCAGGGATGGCATGTGGACCGACAGCGGCGTGAGGCGGAGGAGCGATCTAGATATCAGCAGGAGCAAATTTTTCAGGCAGCCAAGATGGCATCCTTGGGGACCTTGATTTCAGGAGTTGCTCATGAAGTTAACAATCCCATCACATCAGTGATGCTAAATGCTCCTGCTATGGAAAAAATTTGGAAAAGTGTGAGTCCCGTCTTGGAAAAATACAGTTGTGAAAACGAAAATTTCCAGGTCGGGAATATGAATTTAGAAAAACTGTACAAGCGGGTTCCCTTGCTTCTATCGGATATTAGTGAAAGTGCCAGGAAGGTTAAAGCCATTGTCAGTGATTTAAAAGATTTTGCCCGACAAGCGCCGGCAGAGATGAAAGATTCTGTAGATATCAATAATGTGGTTAAAAAAGCTGTAGGGTTGGTTAAAAATTTAATCAATAAATCGACTGAAAATTTTTCTGTAGAATATGCGCAAGAAATTCCCTGCTTTATCGGAAACACTCAGAAAGTCGAACAGGTTGTGGTAAATCTTCTGGTTAATGCTTGTCAGGCCATTACCGATAGTCATCAATCCATTTCCATTACCACGGATTATGATCGGACTACCGAATCCGTCCGCATCAGGGTTATGGATGAAGGCGCAGGAATACCTGCCGACATATTGGAAAGGATTCGGGATCCATTTTTTACAACCAAACGAGATAACGGCGGAACGGGTTTGGGCCTTTCTATTTCCGAAAAAATCATTCAAGATCACGGTGGTCATATGCAATTCGAATCCAAACCGGGAAAAGGGACTACCGTGACGATTACAATTCCTGTAAATTCCCCGACTACAAGTTAAATCGATATTAAACTGTGAGATGATATATGACCGAAAAACAAAACCCTTCCAATCCGATTCTGATTGTAGATGATGAACTTTCGATTCTTCTGGCAATTGATACCACATTACAGCTTGCCGGGTTTAATAACGTGATGACTTGTCAGGACAGCCGGGAGGTCATGAAAATTCTGGAAAAGCAGCAACCGGAGATTTTGCTGCTGGATTTAAATATGCCCCATATAGATGGTGAAAGACTTTTAGATATAATAAAATTGGAGTATCCTGACATACCGATTATTGTCGTAACCGGTGCCATCGATGTCGAAACTGCTGTAAGATGTATGAGATCCGGCGCTTTTGATTATGTGGTAAAACCGGTGGAAGAGGGGAGGCTTTTAGCTGCGATAAACCGCGCTCTTGATTTCGGTGAACTGAAACGAGAAAATTTAGCTTTAAAGCACCATATCCTCAAAGAAGGTCTGCAACATCCGGATGCATTCCAGGAAATTATTACCCGCAACAAAAAAATGCTTTCGATTTTCCAATACATAGAATCCATTTCAGGATCATCCCAGCCTGTCCTGGTCCAGGGGGAAACGGGAGTCGGCAAAGAACTTGTCGCCCGATCCATCCATAAATTGAGCCGGGTCAAGGGCCAGTTTGTTGCTGTAAATGTTGCGGGCCTTGATGATAATGTATTTTCAGATACGCTTTTCGGTCATGTCAAAGGCGCCTTTACAGGTGCAGAACGGGATCGGAGTGGGTTGATCGAAAAAGCATCGGGGGGTACGCTTTTTTTGGATGAAATCGGTGATTTGAGTCCCACTTCACAAGTTAAGCTTCTAAGGTTGCTTCAGGAACGAGAATATTTTCCTTTAGGGCAGGATGAACCCCGGCCAACAGATTCCCGTATCGTCGCATCCACTCTGGCTGATCTAAGGAGCCGGGCTCAGAAAGGCGCTTTTAGAAAAGATCTAAATTACCGACTCACTACGCACCAGATTCATGTCCCTCCCTTAAGAGAGAGAAAAGATGATATAAGGCTTTTAGTTGATCATTTTCTTGTTCAAGCTGCCAGGGAATTAAATAAAAAGCGTCCGACACCACCTGATGAACTCTACGATCTGCTTTCTATTTACTCTTTTCCGGGAAACATCCGTGAACTTCAAGCCATGGTCTTTGATGCAGTGAGTCAGCATAAAGGAAAAATATTGTCTCTGGAGGGATTCAAAAACCGAATGCAGCAGGAGAAAAATTTTAAACGTCAACTGATCTCAAAGGATACTGACAATCATTACGCGCCATTGGTAGTTATCGGCGAGTTCCCCACTATCAGGGAAGCCACTCAATGGCTTGTTTCAGAGGCTATGCGAAAGGCCGGCAATAATCAGTCTATTGCTGCAGGTCTTTTAGGAATTTCCCAGCAGGCGCTTAGCAAACGCTTGAAAAAAGAATGCCGGTAAGTTGTTTTAGTTTAAATCCCTACAACTTTTATTGTCTTTACAATTTAGATTGTTTTAGGAAACCATGGCAGATGCTACCAAGTCATTTACTAAATCTGTTTTCGGTCGTTCGGTTTCCCCAAAGCATCCTTTAGATCGTCAAGGGGTTCATCTTTCGGTTTTAATGAGCTTATCATCATCTTTTCCTACCATATTAAAAGCTAATCGGTGTATTCCTGAATCTTACAACTTTTGTTGTACATGTTTATTTCTTGCATCCCCGTAAAATAAAATAACATCTTTAATTTCAACATCTTAAATAAAATTTATACAATGGCATATCAATTGCTCCATTTAATCTAACATGTAAGAGGATTTATAGTTTACTGAATCTTGTTCAGTAATTTTTATCTGATAAAAAGAGTGCATTCAATTAACGGTTGCCTCAAATATCACAGAATACAGATGGTAAGCATCCAGGAAGATGCTAGTTATAAAAACAGGGGAATATTTTTTAATTTTTATGTAAGGAGGAAATCCCGTGGAAGAGATTAAAAACAGAGGATGGCAAGTAACATTGGCAGGGCTGGGCATCAATCTGGCATTGGGTATTTTGTATACCTGGAGTATTTTTAAACAGGAAATAAAAGAATCCATTTTGGCTAAAGATGGACTTTTCAATTGGGATATTGCTCAGTTGAACGACCCCTATGCGGTATGCTGCCTGGTTTTTGCATTCACAATGATTACTGCCGGTAGACTCCAGGACAAGGTTAGTCCAAGGATTACCGCTATTTTTGGTGGTTTGCTGACAGGTGCCGGATTGCTGGTAATCTCTCAGTCCACTATTGTTGCTAACTGGATTTTGGGATTTGGTGTTTTAACCGGGATGGGGCTCGGTTTTGGGTATGCATCAGCTACTCCCCCGGCTATCAAATGGTTTCCGGCACGAAAAACCGGAATGATTGCAGGCCTCGTTGTCGCAGGATTTGGTCTTGCATCAGTTTATATTGCGCCGCTTGCTAATTTTTTGATTGGCAAATACGGTCTTAATCAGTCAATGATGATTTTCGGAATTTCTTTTTTGATTGTTGTTTGCATTCTGGCC
>JAGYNR010000013.1 GCA_018399715.1 Desulfobacterales bacterium
GCCCGTGGCCTGGGGGTGGGGCATGGGGTCAAAATCGCCAAAAATGGTTAAAATTCCGGCCGCCTGGTTAATAGAAAGTATGGGCTGGGCCGGAAAAAGAATCGGCGACTGCGGGATTTGGAAAACGCAACCCCTTAACATTGTCAATTACGGAAATGCCACACCAAAAGAACTGTTTAATTTTATCAAATTTGTAAAACATAAAATTTTCGATACGTATGGGGTGACGGTTGAAAAAGAAATCGTGGTGATTTGAAAATCACACAAGATGGTTTTTCTCTTTTTCCGACAAGTATCGCCAATGGCCTTCCGGTAATTTTCCCAGGTGAATATCGGCAACGCGGATTCGTTTTAATTCTACCACCCGGTTTCCAAGCTTGCGCACCATACGGCGAATTTGTCGGTTTTTGCCTTCTTTCAGAACAATAGAGAATCGATATCGGGAAATGCGTTGGACGTTTGCCGGGCGGGTTTTGGCTCCCAGGATGCGAAGTCCCTTCTCTAAAGCCCTTAACGCCCCACCCGGAATCGGATCGGCGACGGTTACAATATATTCTTTTTCATGATCATAGGAAGGGTGCGTGAGCTTAAGATGGAAGTTGCCGTCATTGGTAAGCAGTAAAAGCCCTTTCGAATCCTTATCGAGCCTTCCGACCGGATATACCCGCTTATTGATATCGATGAGTTCCATGACAGTTTTGTCACCGGGCTGACTGGCGGAGGTTACATATCCTTCCGGTTTATTAAGTGCGATATAGACGTTTTTTTGGTCCAGAGACAGCAGCGTATTGTCGATTTCAACGTGATCCTTTTGGGGGTCTACCTTTGTGCCAAGCTGTGT
The DNA here is from genome assembly GCA_018399715.1 of Desulfobacterales bacterium. Classification (GTDB taxonomy): domain Bacteria; phylum Desulfobacterota; class Desulfobacteria; order Desulfobacterales; family SKZT01; genus M55B149. Next base: position 842 of record JAGYNR010000013.1, read on the forward strand.
GATAACTTCTCCGTTTACCCTGACCTTTCCTTCCAGTATATATCTTTCCGCGTGACGCCGTGAACAAAAACCAGCTCTGGATATATATTTTTGTAACCTCATTTGTGTTTAGATAACATGGCCGGGCTGCCATTATGGTTGTCCGGGAGGCATATATCGTTAATATTTGTATCCCGGAAGATTTTTGTCGCCCCGTCACAATTTTTTCCGCATATCCAGGACAATTAGCAAGTTAGGGGCCAAATGGCAGCCGTTGCCATTTTCATTTTTAGTGACTAATCTGCCTTGCGACGGAGAAACGTAGGGATATCCAGATCGCCGTTATCAATGACAATTCCTTTGTAATTTTTGTATGGTTTATCAGGTTTAGATTTTCCTTCGTTATGCTTTCTTCGGATAAACGTCGGCTCATCATAGTTGACAGCATTTTCCATGTCAGCATGAGTGATATCCCGAACTTTCCCCCGGGGTTTTTTGTCCCGAAATTTTTCAGGCATGACTGCATCAGCCTCTGATCCGATACCGGTGGCAATAACGGTAACGCGCATTTCATCGCCAAGGGAATCATCCACAGCCGTTCCCCAAATAATGTCTGCATCTTCTCCCACTTCATTATAAATGCGGTCTGATGCTTGGGTCATTTCATCCATGGTCAATTCGCTGGTAGATGTAATATTCATCAAAACTCCCCTGGCTCCCGAAATAGAAACATCTTCCAGAAGAGGATGCGATATGGCCCGCTCAGCCGCCTCAATTGCCCGGTTTTCACCGCTGGCAATTCCAATGCCCATCAACGCCATACCTGCCTTAGACATGGTTTCCTTGACATCGGCAAAATCCAAATTAATCAATCCCGGCATCATGATCAAATCGGTAATCCCTTTCACTGAATGTAGCAGAATCTCATCGGCCTTCCTGAACATTTCCAGCATCGTAGCATTTTTTGAGGCGATGCCTCTTAAACGGTCGTTAGGAATTGTAATGACTGTATCTGAAACTTCTTTGAGGGCTAAAATACCTTCTTCTGCCTGGCGGTATCGTTTTTTCCCCTCAAAAGAAAAGGGTTTGGTCACCACGGAAACAGTAAGAATTTGCATGCTTTTGCAAATTTCAGCAATTACCGGAGCAGCGCCGGTGCCGGTCCCTCCGCCGAAACCCGCCGTAATAAATACCATATGGCTTCCATCCAGAGCCTTACGAATTGTCTCCTCGGCCTCCATGGCTGATTCCCGTCCAACACTAGGATTGTTTCCGGCGCCAAGGCCTTCTGTCAGCTTTTCTCCCAATTGAACTTTAGTTTCGGCTTTGGAGTTTTCCAATGCCTGTGCATCGGTATTCGCCGTAATGAATTTTACGCCTTTAAGTTCAGAAATAATCATATTGTTGATGGCATTTCCGCCCCCGCCGCCAATACCGATTACTTTGATTTTTGCAGTTTTTTCTTGTGTGGGACTTTCCATTTCTACGTATTCGAATGATGGCATGTTCCCTCCCTTTTTTGATTATTTTTTTATAAATTCGTTATTTTCTTTAAAGTGTATTTTGCCTTCAGGTTTCAGTGCTTACGTGCTCCCCTTCCTTTTTATTTTTATTGAAATCTGTTTTATAAAATTTCCTTAAACCATTTTTTCATCCGGGTCATGAGCCGGTTGAAAATGTTTTTATCCCGAATTTTGAATTTTTTGGGGATTTGATTTTTTGCTCCATAAAGTACCAGCCCTACACCTGTGGCGTACATAGGGTTATTGACAACATCCACAAGACCGCTGATTCCCTGAGGTTTGCCCAACCGTACAGGTAATTCAAACACGGATTCCGCAATATCCGTGATACCTTCCAGAAGGGCTGAACCGCCTGTGATGACCACACCTGAAGCCATGAAGTTCGTCATGTCAGCTCTTTGAATTTCTATTTTAATCAGATTGAAGATTTCTTCCATCCGTGGCTCCAGGATTTCTCCGAGAATCTGCCGTGGTAATTTCCGGGGTTTACGCCCTCCCATCCCCGGTACGTCAATGGTTTCATTATCGTTAATGGATGAGGTAAGACAAGTCCCGAATTCCCTTTTGATTTTTTCAGCTTCGGCAAGAGGTGCCCGCAGGCCAATGGCAATATCGTTTGTTAAATTGTCTCCGCCTAACGAGAGCACAAAAGTGTGTCGAATATTTTTCTGGGAAAAAATAGCCAGATCGCTGGTTCCGCCTCCCAAATCGATAAGCCCGGTACCCAACTCCTTTTCCTCGTTTGTCAGCACGGCGTCTCCTGAAGCCAAGGATTGCAGAACAATATCGCAGACATCAAGACCTGCCTGGTTGGCACATTTAACGATATTGTGAGCTGAGGTAACCGCGCCGGTTACAATATGAATCCTTGCCTCCAGCCGAACACCTGCCATACCAACCGGATTGTGTATTCCGCCCTGGTCATCCAGTATAAATTCCTGAGGTATTACGTGAATGACCTCTCTGTCCATGGGAATTGCTACGGCACGGGCAGCATCGATAACCCGGGTAACATCTTGCTCTGTCACCTCCCTGCCCTTGATAGCGATAATACCATGGCTGTTAAAACCTGTAATGTGTCCTCCCGCAATACCAGCATATACTGAAGAAATTTCACACCCGGCCATCAGTTCGGCTTCCTCAACAGCTTTTTTTATGGACTCCACGGTAGATTCCATATTCACGACCACTCCCTTTCTCAGGCCGATGGAAGGATGATTGCCGATACCAATAATATGAACGCCTGTTCCGGAAACCTCACCTACAACCGCACAAATTTTTGTTGTACCGATATCAAGTCCGACGATCAGGTTTTCCTGTCCATTCAACTTTATACCTCCTTTTGCTGATCGGCAGTTTTCTCTGCCGTGGTGGGAAAAACCACAATACGGTTTGGGTTTGCAAGATCAATAGTTGTAAAATCAAAGCTATCATGTTGACGTTGAAAATGAGAAAGTACTTTTTTCAAACCGGTTAGTTTGCGGGTATAATCATTAACGCCTAATCTAATACATTTTTCGTTTTCAAAAGCATACAGGGTAAGCCCAATTTGCGGATCTACATTGATTCTGCGAATCATATGGGTCGGCAACGGGCAGCCCGGTTGTTCTCCCATCTGAAGCACTTTCATTACAGATGCCATCAAAGTACTTCCCGGATCATTGCCAAATTTCAGATCGAAATAGTTCAGGCCGGTTATCAGCGGCAGGTTCCGGCCATCGGAAAGCGTGTATTTTTTAAAAATCTCTCCGTCTGTGTTCATGACAAATTTTTGACCCATATCTAAAACCGCTAACGATTGATGTTCGGTAACACAGAGAAACAATGTATCCGGCAATTCCCGCCGAACCTCAGCCGCTTTTATCCACGGATGGCCCAACAGACGCTTTCTGGTGACAGTAAGATTGATGGACAGCAGGTTCATTTCAATTTTCAGTCCGGCGCGTTGGAGAATCTGATGATATGATATCCTTTCGATTCCCTGCACAATAATTTTTTTGGTTTTGAAATAACTCCATTGGGTCAAGGCGTCATGAGTGAAAATAAACAAGACACTGACTACCGGAATTACCAGCACGGATAAAAAAACCTTACAAAATAACCGCAGCCGCTTGATTCGTCTGGCCTTCTTAACAGCAGGGCTTTCTTTCTTAAAATTTTTACGAACTTTTTTTTTCTTCACTATCATCATCAAAGCAAGTCTATTTTTTTAAGAATTATTTCGCCTAACTGATAAATATCTCCCGCCCCAAGGGTAAGAAAAATATCGCCATTTTTCAAATTTGCCGCCAGGTAAGTGGATGCACTGTCAAAATTCTCATAAAAAATTGCTTTCCGGTGGCCATGAGCCACAATCGAGTTCAGCAGATTATGGCTATCTATACCGGGAATTGGCTGTTCACCCGCCGGATAAATGGGTAACACCACCAGAACATCCGACTGATAAAAAGACCGGGTGAATTCATCGAAGAGCCCTTTGGTCCGGCTGTAACGATGTGGCTGGAAAGCGACCACCAGTCGGTGGTTCGGCCAGCTTTCTTTTGCCGCCTGCAAGGTCATCTTTATTTCTGTAGGATGGTGTCCATAGTCATCCACCACTGTTATCCCTTTTTTTTGACCTTTGATTTCCATTCGACGCTGGACCCCCTCATGAGTCTCCAGGGCTTCTTTGATTGTCTGAAAAGAAATTCCCACTTCCATGCCTACCGCTACACTTGCCAGAGAATTGGAAACATTGTGAATACCCGGAAGATTAACCAGGATTTTTCCTAGGCGCTGACCCATATGATATACTGTAAATCGGCTTTGCAACCCCGAAAATTCGATATGTGTTGCCTGGAAATCGGCCTGGGTGCTCATGCCATAGGTAGTATACCGTTTGGTAATTTTGGGGATTAATTCCTGAACAGACTCATTGTCAAGACAAAGCACCGCCAGCCCATAAAAAGGAATACGATGAATAAAGTTGAAAAATACATTTTGGATATCGGCCAGACCTTCATAAAAATCTAAATGCTCTTTATCGATATTGGTTACGACCGCAATGGTGGGAGACATTTTCAAAAAAGAACCGTCACTTTCGTCAGCCTCTGCAACGATAAATTCTCCCTTTCCCAACAGCGCATTGGTATTGATGCTTTTCAATTTCCCGCCGATAACGACAGTGGGGTCCAATCCTCCTTTTGCCAGAACCGACGAAATGATGGATGTGGTGGTTGTCTTGCCGTGAGCACCGGCAACAGCCACGCTGTATTTGAGGCGCATCAGTTCGGCCAGCATTTCTGCACGGGGAATGACCGGTATGGATGATTGTCTGGCAGCTTTCACTTCCTGGTTGTCCGGACCGATCGCAGATGACATAACAACAACATCGGCGCCGCTGATATTTTCTTTTCGATGCCCGATTTTGATGGTTCCGCCCAGTTTTTTCAGACGATCGGTAATATCGGAAGTTTTGATATCCGAGCCGGAAACCGAATATCCCAAATTTAACAGAAGTTCCGCAATTCCGCTCATACCGATTCCGCCGATACCCACAAAATGGATATGGTATTGTTTTAAATACATCGTCTCACTCGTTAATGATTCGGTAACAGTTCTCGACAATCGTTGCTGCAGCTTCTGGTTTTCCCAATTGCCTGGCAGTTTTTCCCATTTGAGTCAATTTTTGTCGGTTTAAGGCCAGTTGAATAATTTTATCGGCCAGAATTTTACCGGAAAGATTTTTTTGAAGAATCATTTCAGCAGCTCCCCTGTTACAAATGGCACGGGCATTGAGCTTTTGATGGTTGTCGGCGGCATGGGGAAAAGGAATAAAAATGGCCGGTTTTCCCATGGCTGTCAATTCCGCAATCGTTGTTGCACCTGAGCGGCATACCACCAGATCCGCCAGTCGATAAATTCTGGCCATGTCATTAAAAAAAGCGTTTACCTCGTAATGAATAGTGCTTTGTTCATAACTCTTTCTGACAATGGTTTCATCTGTTGGACCCGTTTGATGAATAATCCGTAAATCGCGAATCTCATCGAGATATTTTAATGCCTCCATTATAGCCGTGTTGATTCGGTGCGCGCCTTGACTTCCTCCCAGAACCAGGACGGTGAAAAAATTATCTGGTTGAGGCAAAAAGGAGTTCACAAGTTCTTTACGAACCGGGTTCCCTGTGTACATCATTTTGTTTAAATGAATTTTTTGGGTATCGGGAAATGAAACAAAAACCCGTTTGGCAAATATGGACAGCATCCGGTTGGTTATACCGGGAAAAATATTTTGTTCACAAAGAAATATGGGCTGTCTGAAAATCCATGCAGCTAACACCATCGGGGCAGCGGAATAGCTTCCCATTCCGATGATCATATGAGGTTGAAATTTTTTCAATATCGACATTGACTGAATAAAACCGGCCATCAATTTCCAGATAGCCTGGATTTGCCGGAAAATGCCTCGTCCCTTGAGACCTTCTGCTGAAATAATTTTCAGTTTAAAACCATAAGTCGGTAAAACTAAACGTTCGACAGGACGTCCGGTACTGATAAAAATAACCTGATTTTTTTCATCTCTGTCAATGAATTCCTGTGCGATAGCAATTCCGGGAAACAGGTGACCACCTGTTCCTCCGCCGGTAATGATGATTTTTAAAGATTTATCGGGCATTTTTCATCTTTCCTCCGATATTCATTAAAATACCCATGGCAGCCATATTGATCAGCAAAGAGGTGCCGCCATAGCTTAAAAAAGGAAGGGTTAAGCCTTTCGTTGGCAAAAGTCCTAAAGCGACCCCCATATTGACCGTCACCTGAACTGCTAACGCTGAAACAATTCCGGTAGCTAATAAAGAACCAAAGATGTTTTCAGCATTTTTGGCGATAAAAATTCCCCGACACATAATCCATACGTACATTACCAAAATCAATAACACTCCCATAAACCCGGTTTCTTCTCCGATGACGGAGAAAATGAAATCGGTGTGCGGTTCGGGCAGATAAAAAAGTTTCTGGTAACTTTGCCCGATTCCTGTTCCAAAAAGACCTCCGGTACCAAAAGCCATCAGGGAGTGGATAATCTGGTAACCACCATCGGTCGGATATTGCCAGGGATCCCAGAAAATCATAATACGCTCCAGGCGGTAGGGAGCTTTGATCATTATGAACGTTAAAAGGGGGATAATGAACAGAAGCGGCGTACCTAAATGAACAAGTTTCACACCAGCAACAAACATCATAATCCATACGATAAGACAGAAAATAAAAATAGTGCCAAAATCCGGCTGAAATAAAAGCAATACGGACATTATTGCCAATAGTATGAGATGAGGAATAAATCCGATTGAAAATTTGCTGATGTTAGGTTGTTTTTTGCTAAGAGAATAGGCCATGAAAATAATCAATGTTATTCTGGCTGCCTCCGAGGGCTGAAATGTCCACCGTCCTATTTTCAGCCATCTGCTGGCTCCTCCGGCTGAATAGCCGATGCCTGGAATGAAAACCAGAGAAAGCAAAATTAAAGTGATGATTAATAACGGGTAGGTCATTTGGCTATATACCCTGAAAGGAATACGACGGCAAAAAACCAACATTATGATACCGCCAATAGCAAAAATTGCCTGTTTCCGAAGAAAAAAAGAATCAGCACCGAATTTTTTTAAAGCAATAACAGAGCTGGCACTATAAACCATCGCGATACCGATGCCTACCAAAAAAAGTACCGGAAACAAGATATGAAGATCATATCCGGTTGGTCGGCCCTTTTTTACAGTTTTAGTCTTGACAGGTTGGTCAGGTGCCTGTTTTTTATTTGTTTTCATGCTTATTTGCACTGTTATCATCTAATTGATTTATTTCAATCTACCTATTGAAGTCCGGAAGCAATGCGGTGAACTGCTCTTTTAAAATGTTCGCCGCGATCCTTATAACTTTTATACTTGTCGAAGCTGGCACATGCAGGTGCCAGTAACACGGTTTCATTTGGTCCGGCGGCTTTATAAGCTTTTAATACGGCGTCATCCATATCGGTTGCCCATTGACAGGGAATTAATCCTTCTAACGTATCATAAATCGTTTGAGCGGCTTCTCCTAAAAGCACCAGCAGTTTTACTTTTTTATACTGATGTTTCAATGGCGAAAAATCATTTCCTTTGTCGCGCCCCCCCAGTATAAGAATCAGTGGGGTGTCAAAAGTTTCAATCGCTTTGATGGCAGCATCTACATTGGTGGCCTTGGAATCGTTTACAAAATCGATGCCCTTTAATGTGGCAACTTTTTCCAGGCGATGCGGAAGTCCTTTAAAGTTTTGAAGAGCGTTTTGAATACCTTCTTTGGAGGCGCCTGCGCTCAATGCTGAAAGGCAGGCGGCGGCAGCGTTTTGAAGATTATGGAAGCCAGGAAGTGAAAATTTCTTGAGATCGATCCGAAAGGGCACTTCATTTTTTAAATAAATAGAGACGCTGGGTGATTGAACCTCCGGGTAGTCGATAATCGCATATCCATGATCATTTTGGGAGTAACCTGTTTCGGAAGATACCCATAACGGTTTACTTCGAACTGAACGGCTCATGTCCCTGATGACCGGATCAATGATATTTAGTACGGCTACGTCTTCCGGGAGTTGATTTTCAAATAGCCGTCTCTTCGAGTTTACATACGTTTTGAAATCTGGATATCTGTCCATGTGATCTTTCGAGATATTTAGCAGAACAGCTATCTGTGGCCTGAACTGATCAATGGTGTCCAATTGAAAACTGCTCAATTCTACTACCAGCCAGTCCGCTTTTTTGTGGTCATCGGCATAAGTAATCAGGGGATTTCCGATATTGCCGCCCACAAAAACAGAAAAACCCGACTCTTTCAGCATTTCTCCCAAAAGGGTGGTCGTAGTGGTTTTTCCGTTGGTGCCGGAGACGGCAATCATCGGTTCAAGTATAAACCTTGAAGCCAGCTCGATTTCACCGATAACCGGAATTCCCATTTTTCTTGCCTGGTTCAAAACCGGCAGTTCATGAGGAACTCCCGGACTCACGACAATCAGGTCGGCATCTTGAAATGGTTGATGGGAGTGACTGCCAAATTCCGTACGAATTCCCAGTTTTTTAAGCCATTGCGGCACATCCCCCAAGGTACTTTCGGGCGCGCTGTCGATTGCCGTAATATGAGCATTTCTTTTCGCTAGAAATTTGGATACCGCAATGCCGGTTACTCCCAGTCCTACCACGACTATCTTTTTTTCTGAAATTTCCATTTTTAATTTTATCTGAGTTTTAAAGCGCTTAACGCAATTAAGGATAGCGCCACCGCTATAATCCAAAATCGAACGATTACCTTAGGTTCAGCCCACCCCTTTAATTCGAAATGGTGATGAAGCGGGGCCATTTTAAATATTCGTCTGCCATGTGTCATTTTGAAAAAAAACACCTGAAAAATGACAGACAACACCTCCAAAACAAAGAGTCCCCCCACAATCACCAGCATGATTTCCTGCTTAGTGATCACTGCTACCGTTCCCAGGGCGGCTCCCAGGGAAAGAGAGCCTACATCTCCCATAAATACTTGGGCAGGGTATGCGTTAAACCATAAAAATCCCATGCCTGCTCCTCCCAGTATGCCGCAGAAAATTGTAATTTCACCGGCATTCGGGACAAATTTAAGCTGCAAGTATTCGGCAAATTTGATATGCCCCGTCACATAAGCAAACACCATGTAAGTACCTGCCGCAATAATCACCGGGCCGATCGCCAGACCGTCCAGACCATCTGTCAAATTGACGGCATTTGACGCCCCCACGATAACAAAAGCAGCAAAAACAATATACCAGGGGCCCAGATCCGGCAAAACATTTTTAAAAAACGGAACCGTAACTTGTGATGAAAAATTCGGAGTGAAGTAAACCAACACACCGGTTATGAATGCGACGATAACTTGAAGCATTAATTTGCCCCAAACGCCCAGCCCTTTGTTTTGTTTCTTGACCTGTTTCAGGTAGTCATCGATAAAGCCGATAACGGCAAAACCGATCGTACAAAACAAGACGATCCATACATAATGGTTGGATAGATTAATCCAAAGCAATGTGGAAATTACAACGGATGAAATGATTAAAACCCCTCCCATGGTGGGGGTGCCTGCCTTTTTTTGATGCTCGGAGGGGCCGTCTTCCTGAATATACTGGCCTACCTGAAGCTCTTTGAGTTTTCGAATGATCCATGGCCCCATCAGAAAACAAATAAGGAAAGCTGTCAAACTTCCATAAATAGCCCTAAACGTAATATAACGAAATACATTGAAGGCCGAAAACGTTGTATGTAAAGGATACAGCAAATGGTAAATCATGATGTTTTTATCCCGGATTTGAGTCCATCGACGATTTTTTCCATTCCCATTGACCTTGAACCTTTCACTAAAATCCAGTCTCCCGGTAAAAGCCATTTGATCATATCTTCAAGGATTTCTGTTTTACTTCCCACATAAATATCCCGACGCTCCATTCCGTTTGCCATGGCCCCTTCCGCAATTTTCAAAGAAAAATTGCCAACCGCGTATAACCGATTGATACCGGCTTTTGCAGCAAGTTCTCCAATATTTTTGTGCAGGGAGTCTGAAAACTGACCCAACTCCAACATGTCTCCTGCGACAAAAATTGCCCGGTGTGTTTTTTTTAAATTTCTAAGTGTGATCAGGGCTGCGGCCATGGAACCCGGGTTGGCGTTATAGGTATCATCGATCACATGAATTTTATTTGGGGTCTCAAAGATATTCATGCGTCCCGGTGCCGGATAAAAATCATTTTCTAAAGCCGACTTGATCGCCTCGGGAGAAACACCGGCAAGATATCCTGATGAAGCTGCTGCAAGAGCGTTTGCCACCATAAAAGAACCAGGAATTTTTAACGTAATACAGATTTCTTTTTTGGGCAGCGAAAGGCGGAAGCTTGTCCTCAAACCGTTTTCTTCAATTATGGTTGCACGGATATCAGCATCTTCGGAAACCCCATACAACAGTACGTTTCCAGGGGCTTTATCCTTTAAGGAAATCACCCTGGGATCATCCGCGTTTAAGACTGCGGTACCATCAGCCGCCATGTGATCCAGGAGCTCTGCTTTAGCCGCAGCTACACCGTCCAGGGAGCTAAACCCTTCCAGATGTGCCGGTCCGATATTGGTTATCATACCGATATCGGGACGGCATATTTTGGTAAGCCTCGCTATTTCGCCGGGATGGTTGGCACCCATTTCCAGAACCGCCCACTGATGCTCGCGTTTTAATCTCAACAGGGTTAAAGAAAGACCGATTTCATTGTTGAAATTCCCATAGCTCCACAATGTGGGATATCGTTTACGAATCACCGCGGTTGTCATTTTTCGGGTAGTCGTCTTTCCGTTGGAGCCGGTAACAGCGATGACTGATATTTTCGACCGTTTCCGGTTAAAAGCGGCCATGTCTCCCAAAGCCCTTGTGGTGTCCGTAACCGCAACACATACTATCCCCCTCGTTTTCCATTTAGCTAAAGGAAATTCAGAAATTTTTTGCTTTGAGATCACAACTCCCATAACACCTTTATCGATGACTTCATCCAGAAAACAATGTCCGTCATGGTTTTCTCCTTTGATCGCCACAAAGAGGTTCTTTTGGGATACGGACCTGGAATCGATGGATACGCCGTAAAAAGTTTTTTCTGGTTTTTCGGTCAGAAGTACCCCTTGGGTAGCTTCGGCAACATCGACTGCTGTCCAGGGGAGGTAATCGGTCATTAAGGTTCTCCTGTTTTTTTTACCGCATCCTTACGTTTAAAGCGTCAGCGCTATTTTGGCTTCCAGGCGGTCATCGAATGGTACGGTTTTATTGCCTATTACCTGATACGGTTCATGTCCTTTGCCGGCTATCAGAATTGTGTCCCCCGGAAGTGAGGTGCGCACAGACGTACAAATGGCATTTTTCCGGTCAGGAATAATTGCGTATCCCTTTTCTGTAAATCCCTCATAAAGTTCTGTGACCGAATATTCTTTTATATCGGCTTTTCTGATTCCCCCGAGAATATCCTCGATGATTTCAAGTGGGGATTCGGTTCTAGGGTTATCTGATGTAACAATCGTAAGATCACTAAATTGAGTTGAAACTTCACCCATCATGGATCTTTTTCCGCAGTCCCTGTCTCCGCCACATCCAAAAACACATATCAGGCGCCTGGAAGATAAAGAACGAAGCACCTTCAAAACGTTTCGAAGCGCATCGGATGTATGGGCATAATCAACATAGACAAAACGTCCCAGATCGTTGGGAACCCGCTCAAGACGTCCCGGAACAGATTCTAACGCTTCGATACCTTTTTTGATTTCCGATGGTTTCAGATTCAGTGCAACAGCGGCGCCGGTTGCTGCGAGGATATTATCGATATTAAAAGTGCCGACCAAAGAAGACCTGAATCCGAAAGTACCGAAAGGTGTCTTAATTTTTGCCTTGATTCCTGTTAAATTCATAGAGAATTTTTCAGGATAAATGGTATTTAAGGATGAATTTCCCACAGAGATTGCATTTAGCGGAAATTTCATGAACAGCGCTTTTCCTTTTACATCATTGCAATTAAAAACTGCTTTGGCCGCTTTACATTTTGGACCTTTGACAAGGTGCTCCATGAAAAGCCGTTTCTTGCAGGCCCAGTAAGCTTCCATTGTCAGGTGATAATCCAGATGGTCCCGGGTAAGGTTTGTGAAGACGGCAACATCAAAACAGCAGTTCTCAATACGAAATAGTTCAATAGCGTGGGATGAAACCTCCATAACCACATGAGAAATGCCATGTCCGGCCATCTCCGATAGAATTCTTTGCAAATCAAGAGATTCGGGGGTAGTTACCTGTGAAGCGAAGACTTGGTCAGCATAACGGTAGTTAATGGTACCGATGACCCCTACGTTGAAGCCGGCCTGTGAAAGAATACGCTCCAATAAATATGCCGTTGTTGTTTTGCCGTTGGTACCGGTAATTCCAATTATTGTCATTTTTTGGGATGGATCACCGAAAAAATGGCTGCTCATAGACGCCAATGCCTTGCGGGTATTTTCAACCATCACCACAATTGCATTTTTTTCCAATGGCTTTTGGGAGATAATGACACTGGCACCTTTTTCAATGGCTTGGTCTATAAAATAATGACCATCGACTTTAAATCCCTTGATCGCTACAAAAAGACCTCCGGGTGATACTGTCTGGGCCCTGTAATGGATGGATGTAACGTCGATGTCAGGAACAATCTTATCGGGTGACATTTCGGGTGGAAGAAAATCAGACGGAATCGGATGTGCATCTGCTATATGAGGGGGTACAGAGATCTGAATTACTGGTATATTTTTAATCAGTGCAGATAATTTCATCCCCTGCTCCTTTTATTGACTGATGCCGTCACGCGGTCGGTACTGCCATCGGGCGGGATATTCAAATAATGCAACAGTTGAGATGTAATTGCTTTAAATGCCGGGGCAGCGACGATTCCGCCATAATATTTTTTTTGGGGTTCATCCACGATAACCAAAACAGCTGCTGCCGGATTTTTGGCAGGTGCAAATCCGATAAAAGATGCCACATACCTGTCCCGTACATAGGCGCCATTCTCTCCGATTTTTTGGGATGTTCCCGTTTTTCCGCAAACTGTATAGCCATCAACAGCACCACGGACACCCGTTCCGTCCTCTTGCATAACAGTCGCCATAATTCTTTTTACCACCCGGGCGGTTTCTGTGGAAATCGCTCTTCGAATGCGGTGAGGCCCGAATTTTTTCACTATCATACCGTTTGTATCAGTAATGGCTTCCACCACATAAGGTCTCATCAAGATGCCATCATTGGCAATGGCGCAGGCGGCAGTGATCAATTGGATTGCCGTAACCGAAATACCTTGTCCAAAGGCAATGGCTGCGGTATCAATTTGAGCCCAGTGATAAAAAGGTGATAGTCTTCCTGAAGATTCCCCCGGACAATCAATACCGGTTTTTTCTCCGAATCCGAAATTACGAAGCGTCTCAAAAAGTTTTTCAGCCCCAATGGATTCGATGACTTTGGCTGCACCAATATTGCTGGAATATTTTAGTATCTGCTGCAATGACAGCCATGCATGGGGAGTGGTGTCGTGAATCGTATTGATGCCAATTTGATAAACACCATTTTCACAAAAGAAAATGGAATGGGGACCTAACTTTCCAGATTCAAGAGCGGCCGCTGCGCTGAAGATTTTCATGGTGGATCCCGGCTCATAGGGATCTGTAATTGCACGGTTTCGCCAATCGGATGCGTTAAAATCCTTGAATGCGTTAGGATTGAAAAAAGGATAATGCGCAAGTGCCAGAACGGCTCCTGTTTCAGGCGCCATAACAATTGCAATACCGGATTTACCTCTGTATTCCTCAATGGCTTGAACCAGTGCAGTTTCGGTTATATACTGAATTTTTCTGTCAATCGTCAGTATCAGGTTGTTTCCATTGTGCTCGTGATTCCATGAATCACCGCCGAACCAGCGGCCCAAAGCATCCTCGATAACGATGGATGTGGAGGTTTTCCCTTTTAAATAGTAATCGTAATTAAATTCTATTCCCTCCAATCCCCGATTGTCGATACCGGTGAAACCGAGTATTTGACCAGCCAGGAACTTATGCGGATAAAAACGGCTTTGTTCCGCTGTAAAAACGATTCCTTTCAAATTCAAAGACTTGATTGCCTCATATGCTTTGGGAGTTATGTGGCGCTTGACCCAGATAAACCGGTCATGGGTGGATAATTCTTTTAACAGTTTATGTTGGTTTAGTGCAAGATATTCTGACAAACAGGCCGCCGTGTTCTCCACATTTTCAATTTGTTTTGGATGTGCTCCGACTGAGGTAACGTCAATACTGATTGCCATTTTACCGAGATTAGCATCGAAAATGATTCCCCTGTGACCTTTGGTTGTAACCGTCTTTGTATATTGATTGGCGGCTTTTTCCGAAAGCCAGGAGCCACGGTATACTTGAAGATACATTGCCCGGATAGCTATTCCCATAAAAAAAAGACTGAATGTGATTCCGATGATGACAATACGAAATCTTATGCTGTCAGATTTTTCTTTTTTCATGGTAAAATGATCACCTGTTCAGACAGCGGTGGATGAAGACCTAATTTTTCCCGGGCAATTCTTGCAATTCGATCGGGAGACTTCAACCGTTCAAGTTCGATTTTTAGTTTATTTTGATTCGATATCAGGAAAGTCTGTTTTTTTAATTCTGCTGCAATCCTGTAATTCATTCGAATACTTTGAACCCGGCACCAGGTATAAAATAATAGTTCAATGGTAAAAAGAAGCAATATCAACAGTAAAATCCAGGCAGCATTAAATTTTTTTTGTTTTTTTTGCTTTTTCATCGTTTACTGTCACTATGCGATGCGTTGATAAGAGCCTTTTTTTAAGCAAAAACCGAGTTTCCAAACAGAACAAAATCTATCCGGCAACCCGGTTGTCTTAGGTTTTCGTTCGAGCACTAGTTAGTACCGTAATTTTTAATCTGTCTGAAAATATTAAAACATTATATTCGTTCCGCAGCTCTCAAACGTGTACTTCTGGCGTTAGGGTTTGCGGAAATTTCATCACCTGTTGGCCTTAAGGGTTTTTTAGTCAACGATCTGAATTTTTTTTCAAAACCGCAAATACATTTCGAAAAAGAAGGAGGACATGAACAGGTTTTCCCCAAAGCCCGGATTTGATGTTTGACAATCCTGTCCTCTAAAGAATGAAAAGATAAAACACATAATCTGCCCCGAGGGGTTAACAGATCTGCTACATTTTTCATGAAAATTTCCAGCTTTTCCAGCTCACTGTTGACATAAATCCGAAGCGACATAAAAACTCTGGTCGCCGGATGAATTCGCTGTGGCCCGGATTGTTTGGGGATCGCTTTTCGAATAATTTCTGCCAAACAATAACTGGTACGAATCGGGGTTTTTTTTCGCTCCCGAACAATCGCACGGGCAATTCGTTTTGAAAACCGTTCCTCGCCATAGCAACTGAAGATATGCGCCAGTTCTTTTTCCTTAAATGTATTCACAACCTGTTCAGCTGTTATTTTAGTACTGACATCCATTCGCATATCCAATGGCTCGTTTTTTCTGAAACTAAATCCCCGACCACTTGATTCTAGGTGGTGAAGGGAGACACCTAAGTCCAGAAGTATTCCGTCAACACCTATAATACCCAATCTATCAAGGATTGAAGGCAGGTTGACAAAATTATCATGGAAAAGAGCAATTCTGTTGTTATAAGATGTCAAAACATACTGAGCATTCTCAATAGCTTCAATATCCTGATCCAGACCAATCAGAAAACCATCGGGCGCTGTTCGTTCCAAAATTGCCTTAGCATGGCCACATCCGCCTAAGGTACAATCAACAATTGTTTTTCCCGGCTGAACATTCAAATAAGCCAGAACCTCATCAACCATTACCGGAACATGATGGTAAGGCATTTGACTTAAAGCCCCAAAGTAGCTATTTCATTACGGACATCCTCGTTTTGCATATCCTTTTCAAGTTCCAGATTTTCCTGTTCCCAGTTATCTCTGGACCATACTTCGAAATGATCCAAAACACCTACCAATACAATATTTTTTTCTAATTGGGCATATGACCTTAAAGGTGGAGGTATCAGGATCCGCTCCTGCTTGTCACAGGAGCACTCATGCGCACCGCCAATAAAAACACGGCGGAACCGTCTCATGCTATGACTTTTTTCGGCAAGACAGAGGATACGTTTTTCGATCTTATGCCATTCGTTGAGGGGATAGGCTACCAAGCAGCTATCCATCCGTGAGACCATCACGGCATTTATGCCATCGGTTTTGATAATATCCCGAAATCTGGCCGGAATAATTACCCTGCCTTTGTTGTCAATCGTATGGAAGGAGCTCCCCCTAAACAACCATTATCCTCCACTTTCCCCCACTTTATAATTAATACTGATATACTATGAAAAAACTGTCAAGAAAAAAATATAAAAGGTGTCATCATTTATTTTTAATGAGCTTGAGTTTTGAAACCTGAACATATATGATAGTTAGTAAAAGAAAAAAGGCGTATTGGATAATCAAGTCAGATGGAAAAGGATTATGACAAAAATTTTAATTGTTATCGGATTTTTTGGACTATGGCTGTTTTTACAACTGTATGTTTTGCCCAAACGAGGTATTTCAACCTGACTGCGTCGTGCCTGTCAGTTGCCGGGCGAAGATGATAAACAGAATAAAAACGAGAAAGAACAATGAATTTTAAGCATTTAACCATTGGGGATTTTGTTAAACAGCTTGCTTCAAAACAGCCGCTTCCGGCTGGGGGCAGTGCCTCTGCCATATGTGGCGCCATGGGGGCAGCGCTAACGTGTATGACGGTAAAAGGCGCAGTGGATAAAGGTAATCATGCAACCCTGCACGACCATTTGGAAGCGACGATTTCAATTTCTGACCAACTCAAGGAACGTTTTGTCAATTTTTTGGAAAAAGAGGCCGAGGTTAACAACACTGTCCGGGAAGTACAAAAACATTTTGAAAATATTTCAGATGAGGAACCATTACAGACCGGATCACTTGAACAAGCTTATAAAAAAGCTGCCCGTGTTCACCTGGAAATTCTCAATGCCGCAGAGGACCTAATTGAGATATCTATCCTTCCTATTAAACATGGATATCCCGATGCCATAACGGATGCAGCGGCCGGGGCCTATATGGCCTGGGCTGCAGCCGGGATTGCCGCCATGAATATCCGTTTTAACAGTTCATTTGTTCATGATATAAAGTTTGTTAATAAGATCATGTCAGAAACGGAGTTTACCCTGGAGCGAATACAGTCCATTTCCAAAACCGCCGAAGAATTGATCAACAACGTTCTGGAATCCGGGAGAATATAAGTATGTGGGAATATACTGATAAGGTCAAATATCACTTTCTTAATCCAAAAAATGTCGGAAAAATCGATAATCCTGATGGTGTCGGAGAAGTCGGTTCCCTTGCATGCGGTGATGCGCTTCGGCTGTTTTTTAAACTGGATGATCAGGGAAAAATTGCTGACGTTAAGTTTCAGACGTTTGGATGTGCCAGTGCCATTGCGTCTTCATCGGCGCTGACTGAAATGATAAAAGGACTTACGTTGGAAGAAGCCGGGAGAATTTCCAATCAGGATATTGCGGATTTTTTGGGCGGTTTGCCCAAGGAAAAAATGCATTGTTCGGTGATGGGACGTGATGCTTTACAAAAAGCAATTGCAAATTATAGGGGGCAGCCGGAGAAAAAGCGAGATGGCGAAATCGTTTGTGAATGTTTTGGCATTACCGACAAGGAAATCGAACGAGGAATAATGGAGAATAATCTGAGCTCTATTGAAGCGGTCACGGATTATTTAAAAGCTGGCGGTGGTTGCGGACAATGCCATGAGCGAATTCAAGAGATTATAGACTCGCTAACCGGTAGGGAATCAGCTTCGGTTAAACAGCCTGGTCAGTTAACCAACTTAAAAAAAATCAAAATGATTGAAGAAACGCTGGAACGGGAGATCAGGCCGACTTTAAAAAAAGATGGTGGTGATATTGAGCTGGTAGATGTGGATGGTAACCAGGTACTGGTAAAACTCCAGGGCACCTGTGCCACCTGCCAGGCCTCCCAGACAACGCTCAAATTCTATGTGGAACAAAAACTCCAGGAACTAGTTACCCCCGAGCTGGTCGTAAAAGAGGTGAAGTAATGGAAAAAATTGTCTATATGGATAACAATGCGACAACCCGGGTGGACCCGAAAGTGGTAGAGGAGATGATGCCTTTTTATTCTCAATTTTATGGAAATCCCTCCAGCATGTACAGCTTTGCCGGTATCGCCGGAAACAAATTGAAAAAGGCCCGTGCAAAAGTGGCTGCACTCATCGGGGCACAGCCTGAAGAAATTATTTTTACCAGTTGTGGTACCGAAAGTGACAGCACGGCAATCTATTCAGCACTTAATTCAAATCCTGAAAAAAAACATATCATTACTACCCGGGTAGAGCATTCGGCTATCAAAAATCTTTTTGAAAGTTTGAGCAGAAAAGGCTACAAAGTAACCTTTGTGCCGGTAGATAAAATGGGGCGGTTGGATTTGGATACACTTTACAACTCACTGGATGATCATACCGCCGTTGTCAGCGTTATGTGGGCCAATAATGAATCCGGGGTTACTTTTCCCATTGAAGAGATTGCCAGAGTTGTCAAGAAAAGAGGAATTATATTTCATACTGATGCTGTACAGGCAATTGGAAAAATTCCGGTGGATGTTAATATGGCGGAAGTTGATATGCTCTCCGTTTCCGGACACAAGATTCATGCCCCTAAGGGTGTCGGCGCTCTTTATGTCCGAAAAGGCACCAAATTTTCTCCGTTTTTGATCGGGGGGCACCAGGAAAACGGCAGAAGAGGCGGGACAGAAAACGTAGCTTCCATTATCGGCTTTGGGAAAGCTGCCGAACTGGCCGCACACCATCTGGCTCAGATGCAAACTCAGGTCAGTTTCCTCCGGGACAAACTGGAAAGAGGACTTTTGAAACATATCCCCCATGCAAAGGTCAATGGAGACCCGAAAATGCGGCTTCCGAACACAACCAATATCGGGTTTGACTATGTGGAAGGGGAAGCGATTTTGTTAATGCTAAACGAACTCGGAATTTGTGCATCCTCTGGTTCAGCATGTACATCCGGCTCATTGGAACCTAGCCACGTGCTTCGAGCCATGGGGGTTCCATTTACCTCCGCCCACGGTTCCATTCGGTTCAGTCTGAGCCGATATAGTACCGAACATGAAATCGATGAGGTTATAGAAAAGGTTCCTCCGATTATCAATCGGCTCAGAGAAATCTCTCCCTTTTGGGCGGACACAGAAAATCTCGAAAAAGGATATTGTTCTGCCCAATAGGTTTTCTTATATTTCTTGCTACGACCCTTATGCCTGATTGTTCTGAATCTTTTTCCGAATATGATTCATCAGTCCCCCGCTTTGAATCAATTCCTGCATAAATACAGGAATCGGCTTGGTTTTATAGGTGTTTCCCGTTTGTTGATGAGTGATCATTCCGGTATCAAAATCAACAGATAAACTGTCTCCTGTGTTAAGCTGGTCTGTTTCATTGCATTCCAGAATGGGCAGACCCATATTGAACGCATTTCTGTAAAAGATGCGTGCAAAACTTTTAGCAATCACACAGGATATGCCGGCCGCTTTGATGGCAATAGGGGCATGTTCCCGGGATGAACCACATCCGAAATTATTTTCAGCAACAATAATATCGGATTCGGAGACCTTGTCAGCGAATTTTGGATCGGCATCTTCCATGCAATGCTTTGCCAGTTCCTCAGGGTCGCTGGTGTTTAAGTATCTGGCAGGGATAATTAAATCTGTATCAATATCATCACCGAACTTCCAAACTTTTCCGGAAGTTTTCATATGTATTTCCTTTTTTATGTTATTGTGTTGAATCGTTCTTATCAGAGCTGATCCGGCCCGCCGATCAATCCCAAAACCGCTGAAGCAGCCGCCACAGCAGGGCTGGCCAGATAGACTTCGCTTTCAGGATGTCCCATTCGTCCCACAAAATTGCGGTTGGTTGTGGCCACCGCCTTTTCACCTTTTGCCAGAACGCCCATATGCCCGCCAAGACAAGGGCCGCAGGTAGGAGGGCTGATGACGGCTCCGGCATCCAAAAATATATCGAAAAGTCCTTCTTTTAAAGCAGTCCTGTAAACATATGGCGTAGCGGGAATAACAATCAGTCGGGTGCCTTTTGCAACGGCGTGCCCCTTGATAATTTTGGCGGCAGTCCGCAGATCTTCGATCCTTCCGTTGGTGCAGGAGCCGATAACTACCTGATCGATAATAATTTGTCCCACCTCGCTGATGCCCCGGGTATTTTCAGGCAAATGAGGAAACGCCACCTGGGGTTCAATATCATTAACGTTGAATTCCAGTACCTGAGCATAACCGGCATCCGGATCACTACTGAAAAAAGTATAATCTCTGACAGCTCGTTGTTCGACATAATCACGGGTAATGGTATCGGGTGAAATAATGCCGTTTTTGGCCCCCGCCTCGATTGCCATATTGGCAATCGTTAGCCTGCCTGCCATGGGTAAGGTTTCAATGATCGGACCTGTAAATTCCATGGCCATGTACAAGGCGCCGTCAACGCCTATTTTACCGATCGTGTAGAGGATCAAATCTTTTCCTTCCACCCAGGGCCGAAGTGTGCCGGAAAACACAATTTTAATACTTTCAGGTACTTTTAGCCACACTTCTCCTGTCACCATGGCGGCGGCCAGATCAGTGCTGCCGACACCAGTGGCAAATGCTCCCAATCCGCCGTAAGTACACGTGTGACTATCCGCACCGATAACCAGGTCTCCTGGAAGCACCAGCCCTTTTTCTGGAAGTAATGCGTGTTCCACTCCCATTTCCCCGGCATCGAAAAAATAAGTCAATCCCTGTTCCTTTGCAAAGTCCCGAAGAATTTTTGCCTGCATGGCCGACTTGATATCTTTATTGGGAACAAAATGGTCCGGTACCAGAATCACCCGGTCTTTGTCAAAGACAGTAAGGGCACCGCTTTTTTTAAACTCCTCAATGGCAATGGGAGCGGTGATATCATTTCCTAAAGCAATATCTACACGTGCGTTAATCAGGTCTCCTGGTTTTACCTGGTCTGTTCCGGCATGAACCGCCAGTATCTTTTCTGTCAGGGTCATCCCCATGGTAGTGCTCCTATTCTTTTT
Source organism: Desulfobacterales bacterium (assembly GCA_018399715.1). Classification (GTDB taxonomy): domain Bacteria; phylum Desulfobacterota; class Desulfobacteria; order Desulfobacterales; family SKZT01; genus M55B149. Next base: position 22,124 of record JAGYNR010000013.1, read on the forward strand.
AAACATTTAAACAGCTTCTTTATTATGTTTCATAATGAGGGTATATGAAACCTCAACTGAGTGTTAAAAACAGGTTTGGAAATTAATTTGGACAATCATTATTTTTTTTCGGCTTTCAGTACGGAAAGAAACGCCGACTGGGGGATCGTGACATTTCCCACCATTTTCATCCGTTTTTTACCTTTTTTTTGTTTCTCCAGCAGCTTTCGCTTCCGCGTAATGTCTCCGCCGTAACATTTGGCGGTTACATCCTTACGGAAGGCAGAAATCGTTGTTCTGGCAATAATTTTTGCACCGATGGTTCCCTGGATCGCTATTTTAAACATATGACGGGGGATTTCCTCCTTGAGCTTTTCACATGCCATTCTGGCCCGCTCTACGGCACGTTCCTTGTGGACTATCTGGCTTAAAGCATCCACCCGTTCACCGTTGACCAGAATATCTAGTTTTACCAGGTCGGTTTCCCGATAATCGAGCATTTCATAATCAAATGACCCGTATCCCTGGGTGACAGACTTGAGTTTGTCATAGAAATCAAAAACAACTTCTGACAAAGGAAGCTCGAAAATCATTTCCAATCGGTTGCTGGTCAAATATTGATAATTTTTACTGATCCCGCGTCGTTCCAGGCATAGTTTCATAACCGGCCCCATATAGCTATCCGGTACAATAATCGATGCCCGGATAAATGGCTCCCTGGCTTTTAATATTTTGGATGGATCCGGATAAAGTGCCGGATTGTCGATAGTAATGACATCTCCATCGTCCATGAATAATTCATAACAGACCGAAGGTGCCGTCAGTATCAACGAAAGATCATATTCCCGCTCCAGTCTCTCCTGAACTACTTCTAAGTGAAGCAATCCCAGAAAACCACACCTGAATCCAAACCCCAGCGCAACTGATGAATCTTTTTCATAAATCAGTGAAGCATCATTGAGTTTTAGTTTTTCGATAGCTGTTGCCAGTTCTTCGTATTCATCGGAAGCAACCGGATAAATGGATGAAAAAACAACCGGTTTGGCTTCTTTAAATCCCGGCATGGGGGCATCACAAGGTGCAAAATGGTGAGTGATGGTATCCCCGCAACGAATATCACTGACCGTTTTAATTCCGGCAAACATGTAACCGACTTCTCCGGCCGAAAGCGATTTTTGAGGCTTTCGGATGATTTGAAGGATTCCCACTTCTTCAACCTTATAAACCGCCTGATTGGACATAAATCGGATGGTATCACCAGCCTTGATGGTTCCATCAAAAACCCGGAAATAAACAATGGTGCCCCGGAAAGGATCGTATTGGGAATCAAAGATCAAAGCAGTGAGTCGGGCATCAGGATCGCCTTTGGGCGGTGGAATTTTGTCAATGATAGCACCCAGAACCTCCTCAATACCGATACCCTCCTTGGCTGATGTCAGGATTGCTGTTTCAGGGTCAAGCGCCAGATCTTCTTCAATTTGATATTTGACACGCTCGATATCTGCAGATGGTAAATCGATTTTGTTGATGACCGGAATGATTTCCAGTTGATGCTCCATCGCCAAAAACAGGTTCGCCAGCGTTTGGGCCTCTACACCCTGGCTGGCGTCGACCAGCAGCAACGTTCCCTCAACCGAGGCAAGTGCTCTGGAAACCTCATAGGTAAAATCAACATGGCCGGGCGTATCGATCAGGTTCAGATAATATACCTTCCCGTTTTTTGCGGTATGGGGAAGGCAAATCGTTTGGCTTTTAATGGTAATCCCGCGTTCCCGCTCGATTTCCATTGTATCCAGTAGCTGATCCTTGAAATCCCGTTCCGATACAATATCAGTTGTCTGAATTAACCGGTCGGACAATGTGGATTTGCCATGATCAATGTGGGCAATGATACTAAAATTTCTAACTTGTTTCATAAAATTTTAAAGTAATAAATAAACGCCTTGAAAAAACAGGATGATCCCCGAAAAAAAGTCTTCGGGGATCATCGATAAAAATATCTTATACCGGAAAAATATTTATATATAGTGAAAGCTCTGTTGACACAACTGAGCTTTCCGGCTAAAATTATGATTAATCTCTCAAAGTTAGCAAAAAAATAAATATTATTTATCAGATAGCTGCAAAAACTATCAATCTTGCTGCATTATATTTTATATCTGTAAAACAATTTATATTAAACAAAAAAAGTAGATTAGACAATCAAAAAAACCGGGCAATTAAAAAAATGAATATTCGTATTTTGGTAGTCGATGATGACGAAGCTATAAAAGATGCCATGTGCAAATACTTAAAAATTGTCGGCTATGAAAGTTATGGTGCCTCCAGCGCAGAGGAAACGTTGCAATTGTTGGAAAATACCCAAATTAATGTGGTCATCACAGATATTTTGATGTCCGGTATGAACGGGCTGGAATTAACTGATATCATCAAGAAAGATTATGTCGATATCGATGTCATTGTCATGACAGGATATAGTGGGGACTTCTCTTATGAGGAAGCTATCAGCAAGGGTGCCAGTGATTTTGTTTTCAAACCGATTCGGTTTGAGGAACTTCATCTTCGTCTCAAACGAGTTTTAAAAGAGCGTCAGTTGAAAAAAGAACGCGATGAGATGCTGGATAAACTTCAAAAGCTGGCTATTACAGATGGTCTTACACAGCTGTTTAATTCCAGACATTTTTATAATCGTCTCGAGCTGGAAGTTGCCAGGAGTAACCGTTATGACCATCCGCTGTCACTGTTACTAATGGATATTGATTTTTTTAAGGAATATAATGATCATTATGGTCACCTGGAGGGTGACAAGGTTCTGATGCAAATTGGTAAAATTATTAAGTCTTGCTTACGCAAGATGGATTCTGCTTATCGGTACGGCGGGGAAGAATTTACCATTATTCTTCCGGAAACGTGGGCTGAAGATGCTCAGGTAGTCGCACAACGAATTCGCCAGTCGATTGAAAGCTACGCTTTTATACCGGAGAGTGCTGATGCTGTATCCATTACAGTTAGTGTCGGCGTTACTCAATATTGTCCGAAAGAGGAAATATCAAGCTTTGTTCAGCGCTCTGATAAGGCTATGTTTATCTCGAAAAGAAGGGGAAGAAACAGTATTTCACTTTTGTTGGCTGATCCTGTCTGATACTCGATGTTCAATTTTTTGTTAATTTGCCCAACTCCGGCGTTGGAAAAAAATTTTGATCCTCGGAATACTCAGTGTATGCTTGTGGTCAAAATTTTTCTTAAGCCTTGAATTTGAACAAATTTCCTGAAAACTTGAATATCGAGTGATACGTAACAATTTGACAGGTATGAAATCAGGCAACCTCGATTTTTCTTTTGGAATTAATCCCAAACCGTTTCATTCGGTTCCAGACGGTGACTCTGGAAACTCCAAGAATATCCGCTGCCTTGGTTTGATTTCCACCTACTTTTTCAAGTGCTTCCAGAAGCTCTTGCTTTTCGGTTTCCTTCAGGTTAAATGAATCTTGTTTTTTTGAAGTCCCTGACGATTTTTTTCTCCGATAGATAGTCGCCGGGAAATGGTGGGGTAAAATCATGGCGTCATGACAGGAAACAAAAGCATATTCGAAAGCGCTTTTCAATTCTCTGACATTACCGGGCCAATTGTAGCTTACCAGCAATTCCATGGCCTCATTACTGATGCCTTTGATGGCTTTGTCTTTTTTTAATACCATTTTTCGAAAGAAAGACTCTGCCAGAAGAGGGATGTCAGCGATTCTTTCCCTAAGCGGCGGTAAAATAATAGGAATGACGTTAATTCGATAATAAAAATCTTTGCGAAATTTACCATGATTTAACAGTTTTAACAAATTCCGGTTGGTTGCAGAGATAATCCGGACATCGATGGTAATCGGGGTGCTGGTCCCCACACGCTCAATTGTTTTTTCTTCAATGACGCGTAGCATTTTTATTTGGGTCGACATGGGCAGATCACCAATTTCGTCCAGAAAAATATCTCCCCCGTTCGCTTTTTCAAATCTTCCAATTCTGTCTTTGTAGGCACCAGTAAAAGCGCCGCGAACATGACCGAATAGTTCACTTTCCAGCAAGGATTCAGTAAGGCTTGCACAATTGACCTTTACAAAAGGCTTCTCTTTACGCTCCCCGATATTGTGAATTGCCTTACTGACCAGTTCTTTTCCTGTTCCGCTTTCACCGTAAATAATAACCGATGCATCGGAATGGGCCGCGTTTTCAATCAGATCAAAAACACGTTGCATGGAAGAGGAGGTACCGATGATACCATGAAACCCATCTTCTGATCGAAGCTCCCGCCGATAGGCTTCGAGCTGACTATCCCTTTCTGTAATCTCACTTAAATCTGTAATTGTACCAACCGCACCAATCAGGTTTCCTTCGTCATCCTGCAGGATAGCAGCATTTTTTAATGCATTAATACAAGTGCCGTCTTTTCGCAAGATCTTACATTTTCGTTTGGCCATGAACCCTTTTTTAAAAAGATAACACCAATAATCTCCACCACATTCAAGGGCTTCCTTGCAGGCATCACAATCGATCACTGTACATGGTTTACCGATCAGTTCTTCTCTGCTGAAACCCGTAATCTGTTCAAACGCTTTGTTTACCGACACGATGGCACCACTTGTATTGACAATCATGATACCGTCACTGATGGTATTGACAACCGTTTTCCAATATCTGTCCAATTCATGCCCCAACATTAAACTTCTCCTGTTAATGCCTATCATGTGTTAAAGTAAATTCCATTAACATTTTAACATTTTCTTGGCAACCCATAGATGGCTTATGTCTTCCCTGAAAATTTTAACTGCCTGTTTTTAAAAAAATAAAAAGTAAATGAACCTATCGTGGGGTTTTGTTGGTTTGATTTTTGCAAAGTGCTTATGCCCGATTGAGGAGAAATGGCTTGAAAAAAAATAAGGCAGACTATATACTCGATTTTCGTGGAAGTTTATCTTCAATATCTTTGCTGAAAATGAGCCGGATTTTCAAACAGATGAAATCAAGGCAAGTGATGGAGATTTTAGGGTCGGATCCGGATCTTCAAAAGGATCTTTTTAAAGTTTTGCCGGAGTCATCTTACGATCTGGTTTTCATGAATATTGTGGATGAAGAAGATTATTATCGGGTACAAATCAGAAAACGGCAGTGACGTTTTCATGGTCGGGAACCTTTGAAATGGAAAGATTTTCTCTTACTCGATGTTCAATTTTTTGTTAATTTGCCCAACTCCGGCGTTGGGAAAAAATTTTGATCCTCGAAATACTTAGTGTATGCTTGTGGTCAAAATTTTTTTTAAGCCTTGGATTTGAACTAATTTCCTGAAAACTTGAATATCGAGTCTTACGTAGTCAGAAATTAAAAAGGATGGAATGATGTCAGAAGACGCAATTAAAATTGAAGGTAAGAAAAAAAAGAGTTTGTTTATCGACAAGGTCCGCGAGATTCTACCGGATGGCGGAAACCTGAACATGTGCATTACTTGCGGTGCCTGTGCGTCAGGGTGTCCGGCGACCGGTCTGGAAAATATGGATCCTCGAAAATTTCTCAGAATGGCGGCTCTGGGGTTGGATGAAGAGATCACGAGTACGCCGTGGGTTTGGATGTGCACTGGTTGCCAGCGATGTATTTACGTCTGTCCCATGAAAATCAATATCCCGGAGCTGGTATATTATGCTCGGCAATCCTGGCCCAGAGAAGAAAGACCGAAAGGTATTCTGGGGTCTTGTGACATGGCGTTAAGAAATGATAGTTGCAGTGCAATGGGGGCATCTCCGGATGATTTTCAGTTTGTGGTCGAAGATGTCCTGGAGGAATACAGGGAGGCCCAGCCGGAATTTAAAGACATGGAAGCTCCCATTGATAAGGCCGGTGCTGAATTTTTTCTGAATCAAAATTCAAGGGAGCCGGTTACAGAACCCGATGAGATGGTTCCGTTATGGAAGATTCTTCACACGGTGGGGGTCGACTGGACCTATGGAAGCAAGGGATGGGGCGGCGAAAATTACTGTATGTTTTTAGCTGACGACGAAGCCTGGGAGCATGTGACCCGGACAGCACTCAATAAAGCCGATGAACTGGGATGTAAAATTTTTCTCAATACGGAGTGAGGGCACGTGACCTTCTCAGTCCTGGCAGGACTGAAAAAATTCAATATCGACCATAAATGTGAGGTCAAAAGCATCTATGAATATTATGCAAAATGGATCCGGGAAGGAAAACTTAAAGTTAATTCCGACTGGAACAAGGATTTGAAATTAAAGTTTACCGTTCAGGACCCTTGTCAGATCATTCGTAAAAGCTACGGCGATCCGATTGCAGAAGATCTTCGCTTTGTGGTCAAATCAATCGTTGGAGAAGAAAATTTTATCGATATGACGCCCAACCGATCGAATAATTTTTGTTGCGGCGGTGGCGGCGGATTTCTTCAATCCGGATATGTGGATGCCCGTCGGGCCTATGGCAAAATAAAAGCAGATCAAATCCTTGCAACCGGAGCCGATTACTGCATTGCGGCTTGCCACAACTGCCATGCCCAAATACATGATTTGGCTGAAGTAAATGACCATGCATGGCAAACTGTCCATTTGTGGACCATGATTTGCCTGTCGCTTGGAATTTTGGGCCCGAATGAACGGGAATATCTTGGAGATGATTTAAAAGAGGTAAATGTGTTTCATCCCGAAACGGCGCTATAAACCGAAACCGGTTTGGCGCCGACTCGAACTGTGACAAGAGATTGTCATTGTCCGTTCAAGATTGAAATAAATGTAATATTAATCCTAAACCGATGAAAGATGAAGACAGTTATGAATAGTCACAATGAATCTCAATCGAACAATAAGGTCCTTGTCATCGGCGGTGGCCTCGGTGGGATACGAACGGCTCTGGATCTGGCTGAAGCAGGTCGCAATGTGGTCCTGGTGGAAAAGGATTTTTCAATCGGAGGGCTGATGACTCAGCTCGACCGGACTTTTCCGACCAATAATTGTGATCTGTGTACAATTTCTCCTTATTTGTCAGAAAGCGTTCGCCAGCTTCCTATCGAGTTTTTATCCATGACCCGGGTTACCGAAGTTGAAGGAGAAGCCGGTGATTTCACTGTTACACTCAATACGGCACCCAGGTATATCGATCTGGATAAATGTACGGCCTGTGGCGATTGTTATAACAAATTTCCGGAATGTGTTCGGTTTACCCCAGGACTGGATCATCGCGCACCTACCTGTATGCGGTATCCCCATGCGACACCCCAGGCATTTTCTGTTGACATGGCAAAATGTAATGATATTCAGCAGGTAGTTGATATATGTCCGGCCGGAGCCATCGTTCCCGATGATAAGGGAACAACACAACAAATTTCTTGCGGTGCCATTGTACTGGCAACCGGTGCCGGGATTTTTGATCCCAGCGGCCTGGACAATTTCGGGTATAAGAATCAACCCGATGTGGTCACCAGTCTGGAATATGAACGTATTCTGTCGGCCTCCGGTCCGACGCATGGATATCTTTTAAGACCTTCTGATAATGAAAAACCCAAGAAAATTGCATGGATACAATGCATTGGCTCCAGAGGGATGCAAAAAGGAGCCAGCTCCTACTGTTCAAGTGCCTGTTGTATGTTTGCGCTCAAGGAAGCCATCGTTACCAAAGAACGATTCGGAGAAGATATTGAAACTACGATTTTCTTCATGGATATGCGGACATTTGGTAAAGATTATGAGTGCTACCTGGAAAGGGCGAAAAATGAATTCGGGATTCGATTAGTCCGTTGTCGTCCTCACAGTGTCATTCAAAGGCCGGGTTCTAATGTGCTTTCCATCTCATTTGCACCTTTTGACAGGAGTGAGTTGGTAACCGAAGAGTTTGATATAGTAGTGCTTTCAACCGGATTTAAAGTAGCGGAGGATGTGAAAAAGCTGGCCCAGGATATGGGTATCGAGCTCAATGAGCATAATTTCGCAAAAACCAGTAATTTTCAGCCGGTTTCGACATCCCGCCCCGGTATATATGTCTGCGGCATGTTTGAAAGCCCGAAAGATATTCCGGAAACGTTGATACAAGGAAGCGCGGCGGCATGTATGGCATCGTCAAATATGCCCGCTCCTGAAAAAGCCCCTGCATCAGAAGAAGATTTTCCACCTGAAAAAGATGTTACAGGCCAGCCGCCTCGAATCGGTGTCTTTATCTGTGACTGTGGAAATAATATCGGCGGTGTTATTGATGTAGAAGAGTTGGCTGAATATGCAGGGAATTTGTCTGATGTGGCGGTATCAAAAAGCGTTGGACAGGGCTGTACTCAGGAATCCATGAAAGAAATTCAGGATCTCATTGTTTCTGAAGACCTCAACCGTGTTGTTATTGGCGGTACTTCACCGAGAACCGAGGAACTAAAGTTTCAGGACCTGCTTCGCAGAGCCGGACTTAATCCGTATTTACTTGAGATTGCTAACATCAGGGATCAGGTCGCATGGGTTCACGGCGACAATCCTGAAAATGCCCTTAAAAAGGCTAAAAGCTTAATTCAAATGGCGGTATGTGCCGTAAAGAAAAACCGGCCTTTGATAGAGCAAACGCTTCCCATGAATAAAGATGTTCTGGTCGTAGGCGGTGGGGTCTCCGGTATGAGTTCTGCTTTGGCCTTGGCCGATCAGGGATTCAAAGTCTTTTTGGTTGAAAAGGAAGATAAGCTGGGTGGCTTTGCAAAGAATCTGCGAAAGACCCTGGAAGGTGAAGATGTGGCAGGGGCACTCGGGGAGATGATTGAAAAAACCCAAACCCATGAAAACATTGAGGTGATTACTGGTGCCAACCTGGTAGATCATACCGGAAAAACCGGTATGTTCAGAACTGGTATACAAATCGGGCCGGAAAAATCCTATCGCCAGATTGATCATGGTGCCACTATTCTGGCAACCGGTACTCAACCGAATCGACCCGCCGAGTATCTTTTGGATCAACACGAGGCGGTCATGACCCAGGCAGATGCGGGGATATTTATCGAAGATTCTCCCGAAAAGGTAAAGGCCCTGGAAAATATCGTTATGATTCAGTGTGTTGGGTCTCGTTGTCCGGACAATCCCAACTGCTCTCGGATTTGCTGCCAGGCAGCCGTTAAAAATGCCTTGCATATTCTGGATATTAACCCGGATGCCCAAATTTTTGTGCTGTACCGGGATATGCGCACCTACGGATTCCAGGAAGATTATTATCGTAAGGCCCGGGAGAAAGGCGTGATATTTATTCGTTATGAAGTGGATGCCCCTCCCAATGTTGAAGCCAGTGGAGACAAAGTGAATGTCACGTTTGTTGATCCGATTTTAAATCGACCCCTGATGGTCACGGCTGACAAATTGTTGCTGAGCACCGGATTTAAAGTCGATCAAAAGGCTACAGAGCGTCTGGCACGAATTTTTAAACTTCCGAGAACCCATGATGGCTATTTTCTGGAGGAGCATGTTAAACTTCGGCCCATCGATCTTCCGGTTCCCGGATGTTTTGTCGCCGGAACAGCGCATAGCCCGAGACTGATTCGGGAAAGTATTGCCCAGGCACAGGCCGCAGCATCTAGAGTTCAAACCATATTGGCCAAAGACGTGATCCACTTAAGTCCGGTAGTGGCTCAGGTGGATGGAGATAAATGCGCAGCATGTCTGGTTTGTGTCCGGGCCTGTCCATTTAATGTACCGTATATTAATGCTGATGGTTATTCAGAAATTGATCCTGCCAAGTGTCATGGATGCGGTATTTGCGCTGCTGAATGCCCGGCAAAGGCCATTCAGCTCATGAAGTTTGAGGATGACCAGATTATGGCGAAATTAGAAGGACTTTTTGAAAGGAAGGTTGCCTGATGGAAAATTTTGAACCGATAATTGTCGCCTTCTGTTGCCAATATTGTCCCTATACGGCAGCGGATACTGCAGGAACCCAGCGGCTTTGTTACCCGGCCAATTTAAAAATTATTCGGGTTCCCTGTGCAGGAAAGGTTGACGCAATGCATATTCTAAAAGCCTTCGAAAAGGGAGCGGATGGCGTTGTTGTGGCCGCATGCCTGGAAGGAGACTGTCATTTTGAAACCGGCAACATAAAGGCCGCACGACGTGTGTCTTATATCAAAAAGCTCATGGAAGAAATCGGAGTTGAAGGAGAGCGTCTTGAAATGGTTATGTTGTCCGCTGGAATGGGGGATCGTTTTGCCGAAATGGCAACGGAAGTGACGGAAAAAATCCGTAAACTGGGTCCTAGTCCTATCAATCTCAACACTTCTTCCCAAAAACAGGAAGCGTGTTGAGCATATCCATAAAGGAGAGTGAACAAAGATGATCACTGCTGAAAGAAAACCTTTAGAAGAGTTAATTGAATATGTCCGTCCCTATGATCGCATCCTTTTGGTAGGCTGCAACGAGTGTGTGACGGTCTGTGCGGCCGGAGGGCGAAAGGAAGTCGGACTTTTGGCTTCAGCGCTGAAGATGGCCTTTGCAAAAGAAGGTAAAACTATTGATATCAAGGAATTAACGCTTGAAAGACAGTGTGATCCCGAATATATCGAAGAGTTGGTGCCTCATATCGAAGATGTGGATGCAGTTATGTCCATGGCCTGCGGATGCGGCGTCCAGGAAATTGCCAAACGCTTCAAAAATATACCGGTGTTTCCCGCTGTGAACACAAAGTTTATGGGAGCTTCGGAACAACAGGGAATTTGGGCCGAACGATGTCAGGGATGCGGAGATTGTCTTCTGGGACTTACCGGGGGCATATGTCCCATCGCCCGATGCTCCAAGCACCTGATGAACGGGCCTTGCGGCGGATCTACGAACGGTAAATGTGAAATCAGTCCGGATGTCGATTGTGTCTGGCAATTGATATGGGACAGGCTCAAAGCTTTGGGTATGGAAGACCGATATGAAGAAATAATACCCGCCAAAGATTGGCGAACAGCCGGGGGCGGTGGTCCACGAAAGATAATAAGGGAGGATTTGGCAGAATGAAAACCGAAAGCGTATTGGAAAAAGTCTTAGCATCAGGTAATCTTGCGGTTACTTCGGAATGTGGCCCTCCCAGAGGAACAAATGCGGAGATCATTAAAGCAAAGGGTGAACTGCTCAAGGGGAAAGTTGATGCTGTCAATGTTACGGATAATCAGACAGCTATGGTCCGCATGTCAAGTTTTGCAGCGAATGTTTTTTTAAAACAGGCGGGATTAAATCCAATTTTACAAATGGTCACCCGGGATCGGAATCGACTTGCCATGCAGGCGGATATTCTTGGCGCATATGCCCACGGAATTAATACAATGCTTTGTTTGTCAGGCGATCATCCCAGTTTTGGAGATCATCCCATGGCGGCCAACGTTCATGATATTGATTCTGTTCAGTTTATTCAGATGGTCAAGAAAATGCGCGATGAAGGTAAATTCCAGGGAGGTGCAGATATCGATAATCCTCCTAAGATGTTTATCGGTGCCGCGGCCAACCCTTTTGCTGACCCGTTTGAGCTTCGGGTCGCCCGCCTGGCTAAAAAAGTGGCTGCCGGTGTGGATTTTATTCAGACCCAATGTATTTATAATCTGGATAAATTTGAAAAATGGATGGAAGGCGTTCGGGCTCGGGGGCTTCATGAAAAATGTTATATATTGGCAGGTGTAACCCCAATGAAATCGGCGGGTATGGCACGTTACATGAAAAATAAGGTCCCGGGAATGGATGTTCCTGATGAAGTTGTCAAACGAATGGCCGGTGTTCCCAAGGAAAAAATGGCTGATGAGGGCATTGATATCTGTGTTGAAAGTATTCAGCGATTAAAAGAAGTCGAGGGTGTCGCTGGTTTCCATATTATGGCCATTGAATGGGAAAAAAAGGTGCCGGAGATTGTTGAAAGAGCGGGACTTTTGCCGAGGCCCACGGTCTCATAAGCTTCAAAATATGGATTATAAAAAGTTAAGGAATATATCAATCATATGAGTTAAATTTTTTTTGAATCCTTAATATATTTAGAGCGCAAAGATTGTTAATTTTTTTTCTTATCTTTGCGCTCTAATTGTTTTTAAGGATAAATATGAAAGGAGTTTTATAAAAATGAAAATATCGGTATGCGGGAAAGGGGGAAGCGGAAAAAGTACGGTAACGGCATTACTTGCAAGACAGGCCCTGGGAAAAAAACGGGCGGTGCTGGTGGTAGATGCTGATGATTCAAATTCGGGTCTTTTCAGAATGCTTCGTTTTGATGATCCGCCGGCGCCCCTGATGGATCTGGCGGGTGGTCGAGCCGGGATAAAAGGAAAAATGAAAAGCAATGCCTTACTGACCCGGAAAGAAATTCATATACAGGATATCCCCACTGAATACATAAAAAAAAATGATGGGCTGATGCATGTTAGAATCGGCAAAATTCTCCAGGCTCTAGAAGGATGTGCCTGTCCGATGGGAGCATTGAGTCGGGAATTTTTGAAAAAACTTTGCCTTGATACCGACGAAATTGCAATTGTTGATATGGAGGCAGGTATAGAACATTTTGGAAGAGGAGTTGATGAAGCTGTGGATCATGTTCTCATCGTCATTGAACCGTCTTATGAATCTGTAACGATGGCTGAAAAAATTGCTGAACTTTCTGCCGGGATGAAAAGAGATGTTTCGGCAATTTTGAATAAAATTCCTTCAAAGGCAATTGCTGATAAAGTAAAAGATAAACTCAATGCAAACGGTATACCTGTTATCGGTACCATTTCTAATGATCCCCAGGTGTTCGATGCATGCCTGGAAGGTCTGGCACCTGAAAAAGGTCAGGCGTTTGATGAGGCCGGAAAGATACTGGATATGCTTTTATCAAAAAAGGTGTTATAATATAAATAATACATATTTATATTGTAACACTCTGTAAATAAAAAAAAGATATATATCTAATGATTGGAGGTTGATATGTGTTTAAGTACGGTTTATGTGAATTTAGAAGAAAGCCAAAAAGAGGTCATGAAAGATGTCGCTCAAGTTAAAGCCCATGAGCGGGGATACTGGTTGATTGATCTTTTTGGAGAAAAAACATTTGTTGAGGGAACTCTCGATAGTATTGATCTGGTAGAGGGTAACCTGGTGATTCTCGGAAATGCTCAAACAGCATGAAAAATCGATTAAAGCGCCGATAAAAAAGTGCAGGCCGGGATCTTACCGAGGAGAAATGCTGATATAAGATCCCGACACCTACACTATTTAAAAGAATTTGACTCTACACAGCGTTATCCTTCCATTTTTTGATGCTCATGCTCGTCTATGTCATGCAGTGTCTTTTCTCTTGCTTTATCGATCCCAAGAGCTGCCCGTTTTTTATCAATATGAGCAATCATTTTATGGGCATGTTTGATGGGGTCGGGTTCCAAATCCCACATACCGCCGTATAGTTTTTCAAATTCTTTAAACAAATAGTTCTGGAATACCGGAGCGCCTGTCACCGGCAATGTAACACCAAATACGGTATAAACACCCGA
>JAGYNR010000130.1 GCA_018399715.1 Desulfobacterales bacterium
ATCCATCCGGGAAAGATTGCCCGGAAATCTCCTGAAAACCCCGCAGGACCCTGGTACTTTGCTGTTATCATTGGTACGTGAGCATGTGCCGATACTGACAGTTCATCTGATAAAACGCAAGATCATTTATAAAACCCATGAGCTGGATATGCCGCCTGCATGGATGGCGCTGTATGCGTTTTTCATTTTTCAGAAAAAAAGCTGCACCAAAAACGTAAGTTCATGCGGTGACTGCTCAGACTGTTTTCAGGATCTGCCATCAATCCTGGAACGTCAAAATGAAATCACTGCATTTTATCATCGCCTGTGCAAAACCCGTCCGGTGGAAGAAATGAGCGATACGGGCATTATCAACCTAACCCCTGAAAATTTCAACAGTTACAAGGGAAAAATTAAATCTCATCTGCGGAAACGATTTGGGCCTTATGCCTTACCATTTCTTGAAATTTCCGCCAGAGGAACCCGGCCGAACACTTGTTATGGTATTCAGATGGATAAAAAGAATATAGAGTTTGTTTATTAAAAGGAGGCGTTATGGATCTTCAACTGAAAATCATGGTCTTAGGCAGCTTGCTTCATGATATAGGAAAATTAGCTCAGCGGGCCAAAAGACCTTTTTCAAAAGAAATGGAAAACGAATACCTGACCAATTACAATGGTAAACCTGGCCATTGGCACACGTTGTATTCAGATTATTTTATTGAAAAAGACCTTCCCCTACCCCATGAGCTGGAATCTCACCGGTCCCGGATTGCCAGAACAGCCTCTGCGCATCACCGTCCAAGTTCAGACAGCCTTTCCGAATTATCCCTGATGATCGCCGACCGGCTGAGTTCGGGAACTGACCGGATTAAAGAGAACCAAACGGAATCCGCACCGGGGTTCAGGCAAAGTCGCCTTGTTTCAATATTTGATGAAATAGAAATGCTCAACCACACGTTTAATCCTCCGGGTCGTGCATTTTATCAACTCCGACCCCTGGAAAGTGACAGCGACTGTGTATTTCCCGTTTTTGGAGATCCCCGGGGACCTTCCGACGACTACGATCTGCTGTTTAATCAATTCATGACAGCAATCCATAAGCTTTCCCTACACCAGGATTACCGTTTTTATCTGGATTCACTGATTTCAATTCTTGAAAAATATACCTGGTGCATTCCATCGTCATCATTTAAAACGCTGTCAGATGTTTCCCTTTTTGATCACTCCTACAGCACAGCCAGCATTGGTCAGTCTCTTTTTTGTTATCACCGGGAAAAAAATACACTGCCATCCTTCGATGACAAAGAAAAAAAGTTTATTCTGATGGGCGGTGATCTGTCGGGTATTCAGAACTATATATTCGGCATTTCCCGCAACAGCGGCCGTGGCGTATCCAAAATCTTTCGTGCCAGATCCTTTTTTCTTCAGGTTCTTGTCCGATCAGTGCTGATCGAAATCGGCAAGCGGCTGGATTTGACGCCGGTATTTCGTCTGATGGATTCCGGCGGCAAGTTTATTCTTCTGCTGCCGGCAATCGATTCGGTGATAAATCATCTGGAATCTTTCAATGAAAAAATTCAATGGTGGTTTCGTAAAAAATTCAAGGGCGCCCTCACCCTTAGCCTTACCTGGGAAACAAAATTGTCCCATGAGGATTTTCGCCTGACAAACTTTCAGCACAAACTCGATGAAGTCCACGCTTCCTTAGACACCAGTAAACTAAAGAAGCTAAAAGCAACATTTTTCCAATCCGGCCCGGTGATTCACAGCGATTTTTCGGAAACAGATACCTTTTGCTCTCTTTGCAAAATTAATATTTCTGATTCACGGGCTTCCGAAAACTATTACCAAAAGGAGGGCATTGAAATTCCCATCTGTACCGAGTGCTATGATCAGATCACCTATATCGGTAAAGAGCTGCCCACATCAAATTATATCATTTACCGCAAAAACGGAAAAATTCCCTTATTCGGGGATATCAAAATGGATTTATCCAAAAGCGTTCCTTCTGATTTAAACGATATTTTCTGTGTGGATTCCATGATTGATTCGGAATCGTATGCCCGTATCCGGATGGCCCGGCATCTTCCCAAAATCACCCTGGATGAATTACAGGATGCCAACTGGTACGACCTTTTATCCCAGGAATATGATCAGGACACTCAGGGGAATAAGGCGATATATACCTTAGAACCTGATGTGCCGAAAACGTTTTCGATGATCGCCAAAAAGTCCAAACGAAAATATGGTGGAAAACTGGTGGGAAGAGAGCTGCTTACCTTCATGAAAGCCGACGTTGACAACCTGGGATTGATTTTCAGCCTCGGCCTTGGAGATCGGTTATCCATCGCAAGATTTTCAACACTGTCAAGGATGCTAAATCTCTTTTTCTCCGAATATTTAACAAATTTGATCCAAAAGGAGTATCCGGATATTTATGTGGTTTTTGCCGGAGGTGATGATCTTTTTCTGATCGGCCCATGGTGGCAAAGTATTCGCTTTGCCATGGCACTTCGGGAAAAATTTCATCTGTTTTGTGCCAAAAACACAGACATCACTTTATCGGCGGGACTTTTTGTCAGCAAGCCCAGGCTTCCCATGAGAAAAGCGGCGGATGTGGTGGAACAACATCTTGAAACTGCTAAAAAACAAGAAAGTGACGACCGGCTCAAAGATACTGTTTTTATTATCGGAGAAACATTATCCTGGTCAGAAATGGAAGAACTGATAGTGCTGGGAGAACAATTCGATCGGGCTGTCAGAGAAAAAGACAGGACTGGTTTTTCAAATGCGTTTTTGTATCGGCTGCTGACCTATCACAAAATGTATAGAAAATTTATCAGCCCCGACCATAAAAATATTACCTATGGACGGTATCTGGCACTTGCCCATTATGATATCGGCAGAAATATTAAAACCCAAAAAGGTGACAATGAAACTGAAATAAAACTGCTGAACCGTATATTTTCGGTAGGCGTTCAACATCGGCCCGAGTTGGAACGGTTAAACATTCCGTTGTTTTATGCTGTTAATTTGAACCGTTAGAAATAAACCATTCAAGGAGGTGTTATGAGCTATTTTGATCAGTCCGGCAACATCCGGGAAGAGCTTTTGGACCAGGAAGCCATCCGCATTGCAGAAAGCTTTGTTATCAGAAATCAAAAATACCCGACAAAACTGAATAAAGCCAAATCTCTTTCTTCCGCACAGCTCCGGCGGTTTTTCGGTGAGTTCAGGCAATTGGAAAAAAAAGTGACGGCAAAAAGTTTTGATGAGGTTAAACCATTGATCAAAATGGTGAAATCAAAAGTCAGTTATGCCGCTAACCGGCAGCAGGCTTTTCCAAGCACCTTTAAGGATTTTCTTATCCGCAATGTAAACCAGATTAACTCCGAGAAAGAATTTGAAGCCTTTATGCTGCACTTTGAGGCGGTAGTCGGCTTTTTTTACGGAATTGAGGGTGTCAGAAACGATTAAGGAGAAAAAATATGAAACTGAAAACCATCAGAACGATCACAGGTAATATCCGGTTATTAACAGGGCTTCATATCGGTGCTTCCAATGAAAATATAGAAATCGGGGGACTGGATAATCCGGTCATTAAAGATCCCCTTCCGGGAAGTCTTGCGCCTTATATTCCGGGTTCATCATTAAAGGGTAAAATTCGTTCTCTTATAGAAATCAGGCAAGGCGCGATCGGTAAAAACGGAGGTCCTTGCGATTGCGGTAAAAAAGACTGTCCTGTATGCCCGGTATTCGGTACCTCGGCAGCCAATCGTCCTGAAGATCTGGGCCCGACACGAATCATTGTCAGAGATGCCCATCTTTCCAAAAAATGGAAAAAACTGTTTGAGGAAGGTGACCTCCCCATGGAGGTGAAATATGAAAATGCCATTAACCGAATCAGTGGGGTCGCCAATCCCCGGCCACTGGAACGGGTGCCGGCCGGTGTAGAATTTGCCTTTGAAATGGCTTTCAAGGTGTTTGAAAACGATCCTGAGGATTATTTTGACACAGTTTTAAATGGCATGCGGCTTCTTGAGCTGGATGCGCTGGGCGGATCAGGATCACGGGGATGCGGCCGGATTAAATTTACGGATATTTCTATCGACGGCGAGTTACAGTCTGAGAACTTTCTGGAACAAATCGCCATTTAATGACAAGGGAGGTTTTTCATGCTGTATCGTTATAAAATCCGTCCCCGGTCTCCGGTTATCACGCCGCTCATGTCCGATACCCTTTTCGGTCATTTTTGCTGGGCATTATACTTTTCAAAGGGAGAGACGTTTTTGGAACAGTTTCTTCAATCTTTCGAGAAAAATCTTCCGGCACCGGTACTTTTTTCTTCGGCATTTCCCGAGGGATACCTTCCCCGGCCGTGCCTTCCGCCGTTGAGCCGGAAAAAAACCGAAACCCTTTTGAAAAATGATCCGGTTGCCGCCAAAGAACCTTTGAAGGCGCTGATCCGTATCAAGAAACTGAACAAAATTTCTTTCATACCACTGGATGTATGGCAGAAACTGTTAAACAATTTTTCGGAAGAGGCGCTGTTCAACTTGCTCTTGTCTGAAAGGTTTGAAGATGATATCCCCCTTTCAACACTTGAAATATCCGCCGCCAATGTTATCAACCGTATCAGCGGAACCGTTTCCGAAGAAGGCGGATTGTTCCAGAGAGAAAAATACTGGTATTCAAAAGATACTGTTTTGGACCTGTATGTTGAAATAAACGATCCGGAAATAATGGAACCAACGGATTGGTTTTTAACCCGATATCTTCCTTTAAACGGATATGGTGCGGACAAATCCGTAGGAATGGGGGTATTGAACATTACAAAGGATCAGAACTTTTCGGAAAATTCCCTGAGCGCTGAACAAGCAAATGCAAGGATGTGTTTATCTTTGACAGCATTTGATGGAATGGAAACTTATGTTTCATTTTACCGGTTGAAAACCAAATTTGGGAAACTGGGGGAAATCTTTGCAACCCGAAGTCCTACCGGCGGTCCCCCCAACCCGTTTAAATACCCCGTGTTAATGTATGATATCGGAACTGTTTTTTTATGTTCACAATGCCTGAATGATAAACCGCTTCTGAAAAATGTTCATACAGATCATCGGATTCGCCACTGCGGGGTTCCGATAACCCTGCCGTTCAGGCTGACGGAGGATTTTGCCACATGAAACCCGCTCAGTTTAACCATTACAAAGCCAATCTTCACATTCTGTCACCTATCCATGTAGGAACCGACCAGGAGCTGGACCCGCTTTCCTACATCATTCGCAATAAAACCCTGTACCGGATCGATCTGATGCAATGGATCGAACATTTTCCTGAAAAGCAGCAGTTGCTTAAAATTCTGGAGTCAGATAATTTTGTGGATCTTAGAACGTTTATATTTGATCATTTTCATCACAAAGAGTTTATCGAAGGAGCCGTCGCCATTGATTGTCCCCAATTGCTGAAGGTGTATCACAAAGCCATAAAAAAACGGGATGCTAAAAATCAGGTGCTTATTTCCCCTACCATTCGCAGCGAAACCAACAAAAACGCCTATATTCCCGGAAGCTCCATCAAGGGAGCCATCCGGACTGCCCTGGCTGATTGTTTTGCAGGTACGGCCCATGTTACACCTAAGGATGCTTATCGGCACGCATATAACGAGAAAATTTTCGGGCGCATAAATGATGATCCCATGCGGTACCTGAAACTGTCGGATGTTTTCACCGGAGAAAACAGCACCGCCATTGTGGA
>JAGYNR010000131.1 GCA_018399715.1 Desulfobacterales bacterium
TTCCTTGATCTTAACGAAAAATCCTGGTTTTCGTTCGGGCACTATGTAAATGTTTCTTTCCCGGTTATGTTTTTATAATGCTACGAATATCCAGGCTAAAATTAAAACAAAAATCCAACTACAAGAAATTATAATCAAAAAAAATTCCCATTTATCACCGAAGTATTGTTTTGTTGAATGCGCGATCCATTTCCAATTAAACCAGATATGAAAAATCAGAAGAATTAAAAGAGTAAGAGAAAGATACAGGTGAATATCAGTCCATTGGTGTCGATGTAGCCCAAGGAAATATTTCTGAGCACCATACATTTTTCCTTTCGGAACTATAAAGGCTAAAAAGAGCCCTATAATTGCTATTGAACAAATATCAATAAAAAGGGCGGCATCAATTACAAATTTCAAGGAATTTTTTTTCAAGTTTTTTCTCTTTATTATTTTAAAGATCTACAAAAACAGAAATCCTCATCGTTAAAGCACATTTTACATTTTTCTATAAAAAATAATAAATCTGATTTCTTAATATCTCCATCAAGGGAAACAAGTATTTTATTTTAAATTTTAATGTAGGCAAATATACAAATTACACGTATTTTTACAGATGAATTTTAAACGCGTAGTCTTTATGCCGGAATCGGTTTTGGTTTTTATTTTGACATCTAACCATTTAAACGTTTTTTCTTGACACATTAAATGATATTGATTAATGGATTTGATTATTGATGTGATTACAATTATAGGCCATCCTTATTTAAATGGCTCAGGCATCAGGTGAACAAAAATTATGTCGGATTATTTTTCACCGCGGTTTGTTAGCCGGCTGACCCGGCATACTCTGGCAATGATTATGGCCGGAGGACGGGGTTCCCGATTAAAACACCTTACGATGTGGCGGGCGAAACCAGCAGTTCCTTTTGGCGGTAAATTCCGTATTATCGATTTTCCCCTTTCCAATTGTGTGAATTCAGGTATCCGCCGTATTTGCGTGCTGACCCAGTACAAGGCCCATTCTTTGATCCGACACATTCATTACGGATGGGGTCATCTGCGGGGCGAATTCGGCGAATTTGTGGAATTGCTGCCTGCCCAGCAACGTATTGAAACGTCCTGGTATCAGGGTACAGCCGACGCCGTGTATCAAAACCTTGATATTATTGACAGCCATTCTCCCGAATATGTCCTTATTCTGGCCGGTGATCATATTTATAAAATGGATTATGGCCCCATGCTGGCTCAACATGTCGAGCAAAAAGCTGATATAACGGTAGGTTGTATCGAGGTAGAGCGGAAATCAGCCAGTGCTTTTGGTGTTCTGAGTGTAGAAAACGACGGACGTATTACCCGGTTTACGGAAAAGCCCGTCTCCCCCGAACCCATGCCGGGAAATCCCGATGTAGCATTGGCCTCGATGGGTATTTATGTGTTCAATACCGCCTTTCTTTTTGAACAGCTCATCAGGGATGCACAAGATCCGCAATCAGGTCACGATTTTGGTCATGATGTGATCCCGGCTCTTATTGAGAAATATCGGACCTACGCCTACACATTTCGTGACAGGCAGACCGGCAAGCAATGCTACTGGCGAGATGTGGGAACTGTTGATGCTTTCTGGGCTGCCAATCTGGAATTAATCGGTGTTACACCGGAACTCGATCTGTACGATGAAGAATGGCCCATCTGGACTTATCAGGAGCAGGCACCTCCCGCCAAATTTATTTTTGACGAAGACGATCGCCGCGGTATGGCTGTAAATTCAATGGTCTCGGGTGGCTGTATTATTTCCGGTGCCTTTTTGCGTCAATCGTTATTGTTTTCCAATGTGCGCGTTGAACCCCATTGTCATATTGAAAAAAGTGCTGTGCTGCCCAATGTGCTTATTGAACAGGGATGCCGCATCTATAAGTCGGTCATCGGCAAGGGCTGTCGCATTCCGGCCGGAACCGTAATTGGCGAAGATCCTCAGGAAGATGCAAAACGTTTTTATGTTACCCCCGGCGGTGTCACGCTTGTTATACCGGAAATGCTCGGACAGATGCTTTATCGTATCCGATAAGTTCGTATGGGGTCATTTAATCCGAATTACTTTCAAGCCAGGCTTCTGCTTCTGCTTTTTGATCCTTATCAAACGCCTTGATTTCCAGACCGGGTATTAAAACGCCCTCAAATTCACTTGCTTTTTTTAACCAGGTTTTCTCCGTCAAAACCGCTACCCGATCGAATTTTTTCATAAGTCCAAACATTGAAGGCAGTCGGGAAAATTCGATTACAATTGCACTCAGTGACGGAAACTGAAAATCTATAATTTCATACAACATTTTTCCGTTTTGAATATTCTCCGACTTGCTGACAAGTTCCTCTAACGCTCTTTTCATTTCTTCGGAGTCTAATTTTCCACTAAACTGAATATCTAAACGATTCACACCATTTTGTTCTATTTTAAACATATGCTTTTTCCTTCGGTTTTCGTCAATTTTTTTTCAAGAACGCGGCAAGATTATTTCCTGCCACGTCTCTAAAACTTAAACATCGAGTAAAAGAAGTTTTTAAAAAGCTAACATATTACTGTTTTTTAAAACTACCCTTTTCTTTTATATCTTCAACGCCCTTTTGTTTTGCCTCTTTAACGGATTCCATGCGGTTTTCCCAGGCTTCCCTACATTCTTCTTTGGTAACATATCCATCATCGTTTGTATCCATCGCTTCAAAACACTTTTCACATTTTGTCATGTGCTCTTCTTTGCTGATCTTTCCATCCTGATCCGTATCCAACTCGTCAAATCTTTCCATTCCGCGCATTTGAAAATGAGGTCCTCTGGCAAACGAATTATTTTCCAGAAAAAAGACAACACCCAACAGAACCAACATCGTTATTAAATACCGTTGCATTTCTTTCCTCCTTTTTGGCTGATCGAATGTTTGTTGATAAACACATAAGGCATTAATTTGGTATCCGTCATAATGCCGTTAACCCAAAAAATGTTTCCATCATCAAACCATAGATATTATCTGATCCCATTGAACCAGGAGGCTTTTTCCTAAAGATTCCTGTTCAGGAGAGAATTTTGATTTTGTCAAAATAACGATCAGGTCAAAGGTTTGTTGTTTCTGCTCACCATTTTCTGAATAGTGAAGAAGCAACGGTTCCCGGATATCACTGTCCTTTTCAACCAATTCCGGCAAGCCTTCAATAATCTGAAGCCTTGGGATTTTCTCTGCATGAGAAAAAAACTGTTCCTGAAAGGATTTACATAGAGGGGAAATCAAAACCACCTCCAGATCTGTTGTTTTATAAAGGGCGATCCCGGATTGGTTTACACCCAATATCAGACTGGAGAGAAGGTGGGTTTCATCATCATCACGGGTGTAACCCTGAACAATGGCAATACGGCCGGGAATTTCACCATCCAGCGGCGAAACCACCAGCCCGTTAAGAGGACCGGTAGGCGACAGCATCCGTTCAAACTGTAAATCAGTGATTACATCCGGGTATTTTCTATACCCCAGGCGGGGATTTAACGGATAAAATGCATTTTCCTGGCCTTTGGTAATAATTACCTCATCAAATTCCAGTTCCAACTGTTGATCCGGAATATTAAAATCGATGGCCTCGGGTTTACATTCGGCCAAGCAGAGGGCACAACCCAGACAACGCCGGCAACTAAGACATCGCCGGGCTTCTTGAACCGCCATTTCTTCAGGGAAACCAGTCTCGACTTCCGTAAAATTTCCCTTTCTTTCATCCACCGAAATCTCCGGCATTTTTGCCCGCGGAGACGGTACATCATCAAACGGAATAATATAGCGTTTTTCCTTCTCGTATATCATTTATTTGCTCCTCAGATACTCATGAATGCCAACGGCGGCACGTTTACCACCGGCAATGGCACGAATGGCAATATTCGGACCGGTTACCACGTCACCCCCGGCAAAGATCCCGGGCACATTGGTGGCACCGGTTTTGTCATCGATCTCAAAAGTGTTCCACCGGGAAAGTTTTAAGTTGTGTCCTTTGCTGAGAAAGCTTAAATCCGTACCCTGGCTGATGGCCGGTACAATGGTTTCCGCATCTATGATATATTCGGAACCCTCAATGGGAACCGGTCGCCGGCGGCCTGAGGCATCGGGTTCTCCCAGTTCCATTTTGATACATTTCATTCCGGTTACTTTTCCGTTTTTACCCAAAATTTCCAGCGGTGCGGCCAGATACTGGAGAATGATACCTTCATGCTCGGCGGCGTCTATTTCCCACGGATTGGCCGGCATCTCTTTTTTGGTTCGCCGGTAAAGAATATAGACTTCATCAAAGCCCATACGCCAGCCCACACGGGCCGAGTCTATTGCCGCACTACCTCCTCCGATTACAATCAGTTTTCCTTTTGCTTCAGGGAGATTGCCCAGGGCCTGTTCTCTTAGAAAGGTCACACAGTCTATAATTCCTTCATACTCAGCTTCACCGGGAATCCTCAGCTTAAGACCCGTATGGCAACCGGCGCCGATAAACACGGCATCATACTCTTTTTGAAGGTCTTCAAAAGTGATATCTTTTCCGATACGGGTGTTGTACTGAATGTCAATACCCATATTGCAAATAAGATCCACTTCCCGCTGAAGCAGCTTTTTGGGCAACCGGTATTCCGGAATACCCACCCATAGATAACCGCCGGGAACCGGAAGGGCTTCGAAAATCTTGATGTGCTCATATCCCATTTTTGCCAGATCATGGGCACAGGTCAATCCGGCCGGACCGGCACCGATAATGGCAATTTTTTCCGGATACTTCTGTTCCGGGGTTTCATAGACCGGCTCGATGTTCTGGTTCAGCTCCACATCGGAAACAAACCGTTTGAGAAAACAGATACTGATGGGTTCATCCAGATACTGACGGTTACAGGCAGTTTCACAGGGGTGAGGACAGATTCGACCGATACAACCGGGAAGCGGAAGCCGTTCTCTGATTTTAGCCAGAGATTCCAAATACTTACCATCCGCAATCAACCCCACATATCCCCGGATATCCAGATTTACAGGACATGTCGCCTGGCAAACAGGCATATCTTCTCTATAAATATTATATTTACCGGTCGCAGGATTAGCGAAATCAATGGCGGTGCGAAAATCCAATCTCTCATCGAAATCGTTATACATGTTCACCGGACAGACTCTGATACATGCCTTGCAACCGTTGCATTTACTGTTGTCAACCAGAAGGCTGTGTTGGAGAATCTGAGTCCGTATTTTGCCGTCAACCCGGTTGATTTTCTGAATATCACTGTACGTTAAGATTTGGATATTGTTGTGATTGCGCACTTTTTCCAGATCGGGATTTGCAAACGCCTGTTCCGGAGAAATGAGTCTGTCCCGGGGGATTCTCTCCGCACCTAATGTGGGAAATTTCTCCACAAGCGTCACCCGGGCACCGGCGTCTGCATGTTCAAGAGCGGCATGGACTCCATCAAGCCCCCCTCCGACTATCAATACGGTTTTGTCACTCACTGTATTACACCTCTTGCGATACTAACTGAAATATGGGCGATCGGTCCTCTACCCGTTCCAGGGAGACCATCCCCTTTCGGTTAAGGGCGGTAATGTATCGAAAGACCCTATCCGATGGAATGTCAATGTCTTGAGCCAGCTCTTTGACCGATTTTGCGCCTTGTTTTAATTGACCCAGAATTTCCTGAACCACCATTTCTTCCACAATGATCATGTCCAGCGCACGATTAAACTC
>JAGYNR010000132.1 GCA_018399715.1 Desulfobacterales bacterium
CCCTACATCGCCCGTGGCACGCTATAACCGAAACTTAAGTGTTAAAAATTTTAAATCCTGGAATAATACTGCTATGAAAACCCAAAGCAATTTTGGGATAATTTTCATCAGCCCACGTGTTGTGTTTCCGGCAGCCGGTTCGTACATGTGACCAAAGGCTCTTGGTGGAACCGATACAAAAATATTCTTAGCATTACAAGAGTTCCGATACAATATCAGAATCCTGCCGTGATTTGAAAAGTAAAAATATCCCGGTCATCCTTTTCTGAGTTATCGGGTTCAATATGCATGTAATCTGCTGTTATTTTACAGTTGTGTCCTTTCAGATAATAGTTGAATCCACCGCTTAAAAAATCGGTTTTATCTTTATCGTCAACATCTACCTGTTCATATCGAAAATAGGGCTGCAATTGGCCCGGGCCAACAGAACCCGGTAACAGATATCCGCCGTTGATGTACCAGTTTTCTCCATCATCGCCTGCTTCCAGGTCATGGTAAAAATTAGGCCCTCCCTGGGTACAATTTTCGATATCGATGTAGGCGGCTTCAAGTGTGACCGCACCATTTCCTATCGGGTGATCGAAAAATGCATCTACCGTCCATACCTTGTTATCCTCGCCCTCACGACCCGCCAATGTCAGATCGTCCTGCCGGTCCATGCCAACCCCAAAACTAAGCACTTTTTTCTGACCGAGATACGTTCCTTTATTAAACCAGCTCGTTTCCGGTTCGAGCAGGCTCACCGCAATCCTGCCGACAAAACGCAGATTATCCTCAGGATTTTCATCATCCTCAACACCTTCTGAAATCATCAACCGGTATTGAAACAGGCCGTCCAACGGATTTCCCCACAAGGTCAGGCCATCATCCCGCCCCACTTTCTGGGCATAAAAAATTCCACCCCGAGAGCCTCCCTGTAGAAAAGGAAGATCAATAGGCAACATGCACTTGGTAGAAGTCGTTCCATAATTACGGGTCAAAGGTACATACATACGTCCCATCTGGATTTTAAATGCCTCATGCAGCGTTAATGTAATCCAAAGGTCCCGCCACGCGACACCGCTTCCCAACCCCATCCCGGAATTATCCAGACTGCCCCCGGTAGGCTTTTCCATGCCGAGTTTATCTGAGGCAATATGAGTAAAGAAGCTGACATAATCTGTCACCTGCGCTTTAATATACAAATAGGCACGGCGGATCATGAAATCGTTCATATCTTCGAATCCATCATCTTCTATCTTACCGTCTTCCACCCATTGATAGGATACTTGTGTCCACATACCGATCTCCGCCCAGGCATCATTATTGATATCCATATGAAAACCCGCCTGACAAGGAACTGTTATAAACAACATAATTAACCACACAACAATTACGATTGCCAATCCCCACAGTTTCGTCATTTCGATTCCTCCTTTAATTTTTTTTAAAAAGTCATTACGTTGAAAATTTCTATATCTCAAAAAGATTTTTTCAATATGTTTACATATATTTATAGAAAAAATCGATTGTTCGAATTCGGCTTTAATAGGTTCTTCAAGAAAATTTTCAATTTGTGCGGTTAAGGTTCGCAAGGTTGATAAGAGCCATCCGCACAGATCGAAAATTTTTAAGATGATTTTAAATTTTTGCTATAAATGTTTTTAATGGCGCGAGGAATTGTATCAACGAGATCGATGACCTGAGTCGCCGGATTCGGTTTGGCATAACAGCCGGACCAACGGTTGATCAGGGCGGCATCCCTTGCGGCTTCAGAGAGTTCTATCCCGCTTTTGCATAACACGGTAAGAAGTCCGGTTAAAGTATCACCGGTTCCGCCGATTGCCTCCATTGCCTCACAGCATGGGCTGTTCACTGTTTCCACAATCTGGCTCCCCCGCACAATCATATCTGATTTTCCTTTCACCAGAAGGTATTTTGCGGCATTTTGGTAATGATAGGCTTGGGATATCAAATCCGGAATTTCGTCTGCTCTGTGAAGAATAAATCCTCTGGTATAAAAAGGATGCGGAGCCATTTCATCGGCCAGAAAGGTCAATTCGCCGACATCCGGGGTAAAAATATCATAGCAGGATGCCTGACCGCTCATTTTCGCAGCATACATAAATCCTGCATCTGCAATCAGAAGGGGGCTGGGGTTCATGGCCTCAATGGTGAATAACACCTTATTATGCCAGTCCACATCGGGTTGAAGATAATGAAAGGTCAGAACCTCGAAATTAAATTCAGATAAATGTCTTTCCAGAAACTGATACAACAGTCTGCTTCCATGTCCTTCGCCGATATCTCCCACCAGAAAAGCATAAATCTCAGGTCCGCCGATTATTTCACGGGCTTTCAGCGCCGCGGCGATCAGAGCTGGGGTTCCCCGGTTAACCGGGATTTTAAAATCATTGATCACTAGGTGATCGTCTTTTAGAAACACCCGATCGTGGACCAAAGGAAACCGTCGATCCGGAACTGT
This sequence comes from Desulfobacterales bacterium, assembly GCA_018399715.1. Lineage (GTDB taxonomy): Bacteria > Desulfobacterota > Desulfobacteria > Desulfobacterales > SKZT01 > M55B149. The sequence continues at coordinate 2,465 of JAGYNR010000132.1, forward strand.
ACCGACAATGCCTAACATTTTCGAAGTAACTCCTCGTAGGCGAGTTCAAGCGCATATCCGCAAAGGGTATGCCCCAACTCTCTGGGCCTGGGGGTTTCTGCCAATGTTTTTCCCACCATTTCATAGGCCAGATAGGGAACATCAGGACATCCGCCGCCTGAAATGTTGACGATTTTATGGCTTTCTTTTTCAACCGTAATTTTCATATTGGCTGCCCGTACCATCAGATAATTTCCAAAATCCTTGATTTGAAACAACCCGACAGGTTCCAGAAGAGGCGCCGTAACCGGTACAATGGATAACGGCATGATATGAACATTTTTTAACTCCCGCACAATATTAAGTTCTTCAATCAGGGGAAATTCGATAACCAGATCGCATCCGGTACGAATTTCCGGGGGCGGCCCCATGACCCGCACCCGCCATCCGGATTTTTTGAGAACTGTTTCAGCCTGTATGACATCACCGGTATGTTCAAATACCAAAATCCCCCGATCAACAGATAATTTACGGTTTTTTCCATGAAAGCGGTGTTTTTTCTTTTTGAATAACCCAAACATGACTTAACCTTTGGAAATGGTGATCCGATAGCCCTCGCCATCCGAAGATATATCCGTAACCTGGCATCCCTGACTTTCAGCCGCGCGGGAAACGTTTTCTTTGGATGTATCAGTATCTACCAGAACGATAATTTCATTATCCGTACCTTTTTTGATTTCATTGATCGCCAGAATAACGGGTTGAGGACATGAAAGCCCTCTGGCATCGACAGTTGCTGACATCTGAAACCTCCTTTTTTATGTAGTGCCCGAAAGAAAACCAGGATTTTTCATTAAGATCAAGAAAGACAGTTTTCGTTCAGCCACTATGTAATTTTTTTTCTCATGGTCAAACCAATAAACAGACACACCAGAAGCCCGACCACCACCCCCGCAATACCGTAAGGGCCTACACCCTTGGGTGAACTGGCCATTCCAAAGTTATGGGAGAATCCGGCACCCACGATCATACCCAGAACGAATACAGCCGAATCGCCGTCTCCTTCACCGGAAAGAAATAGCTGACGCCCCGGGCAACCTCCTGCCAAAGCAAACGCGAGCCCGGCCAGTGTCATGCCGAAAAAATTCCATATATGCATGGTATGGGCTACCGGCTGGTTGGCAAACCCAGCGTTGAATTGCCCGAAAATCAGGTTGGTCAGAAAGGCAAATACCACCAGGGCGATAAATCCACCCAGCAGATGCGTCTGGCCGAACAATACCGTATCCCGAATGGCTCCCATGGTACAAAACCGGCTTCGCTGCGCCAGAAAACCAATTATCAGTCCGACAATCAGTGCCAGCAACAAGGGGGCATGCATGGCGCCCGGACCTTTCAGGCTGTAAAATAACACGCCGCTTTGCGCTTCACCCTCCTTTTGAGGAAATATGAGAAGCAGCAGCAAAAATCCCGCCATAATTAAAGCAAGCATCAAACCGGCGGAAGCATAGGTTTTATGGGTACGTCCCAGGTTGTACCCATTTTTAAGAAAAAGGGTTCCGATCCATATGCCGAAAATAAGGCCGAGCAGTCCAAGTATAGCGTTTCCGTCTCCACCGGCCAGACGCAAAACAGCCCGCCAGGGACAGCCGAGAAACACCAGTGCGCCAATCATGGCAAAGACCCCCAGAACAAACCTGACAATAGGCGCTGAACCGAGTCTTGGCCGAAATTCTTTAAACCATAGGGCTGCAACCAGAGAGCCAAAGACAAAACCAATGATTTCCGGTCTGATGTACTGTACCACAGCGGCCCGGTGAAGGCCGAGGGCTCCGGCAATATCCCGTTCAAAGCATGCCACACATATACCCATATTTCCGGGGTTGCCCAGTTTCTGAAGCAATGCGGCCAGAATCCCGATAAAGGCGCCTACTCCTATAATTCCCCACCGGGTAGCAAAAATGTTTTTGCCCTTCATTTGTGATCTCCTTCTTTCAAAATTACCAGATGCATTTTTATGATCGATTGTTACGTAAAAATGTCGTTATAAATGTTTCGAACCAATTTTTTGGGCCAGAAATAAAGAAAGGCTTTCATAACAACGAAATTATAAATAAATCAAATACATATTTTAGATGACAAGACTTGTAGACATTGAAAAATTCAATGGAGAAAAAAAGAAGGGTAATTTTATAGAAATGGCTGTTGCTGGAATTTTAATGAAATGAACTACTTAGTGCCCGACCGAAAACCAGGATTTTTCGTTCGGGCACTACTTAACAGTTATTGGTTATTGATGTTTGCCATATGTTTCCAGATGTTCAAGATAATCATCGTAAGGGCGATCTTTGTCCGTTTCAATCGTTACGTACTCATGCTGACCTAAATTAAATCCATCTGGCAAATTGACGGAAACACCCCATTTATCACCTTCAAGATAAAAATAAACTTTCTTTTCTTCATCATAATAAACATCTGAAGACGGAAAATATCGATATGTATGCCTTTTGTGCATTACATGATCGTCCCTTTCATTATCATGTTTCCATTTTTTGTGATGTTTTTTTCTTTCTTCCCTTTGCTGCTCTTCATAACGTTTTCGGGCTTCACGTTCCTGCTCTTCATAACGTTTTCTTTCTTCACGCTCCATCTCTTCGCGATGCTTCCTTGCCTCTCTTTCCTGCTCCTCACGATATTTTCGGGCTTCTCTCTCCTGCTCCTCAGAATGTTGATAGGCTTCCCGTTTTTGCTCTTCGTAATGTTTGCTGTTCTCCCCCTGTTGTTCTTCACGATATTCTCTGTGTTCTTTCTCCCGATCCTCATAAAATTTATGGGATTTGTCTCCTTTTTTATCGTAATACTCCCGGTTTTCCACACCTTTTTCATCAGCTAATACAAAAACATTGGTAAAAAACAAACATATTAATGCCAAAAATATTGCAGTTAGTATTCTTTTCATACAATTCTCCTGATCAGGTTATTATTTAATGTCAACAGTATAACAGCAGTTCTAATTTTGACTCAAACATCCAGTTCCGATGCTGAATATTAATAATCGCTATCGGAATGGGGATCGCTATCGAATATGTTGCCATTGTGGTGTATTCGATCCCGATCTCGATAACGAATCTATCATTTCATGTGATTGTCACAATTAGAGCCCGAACGAAAACTAAGATTTTTCGTTAAGATCAAGGAAAACGAAAATTTTAACCACAGACATACATTGAGTATTTCGAGAATTAAAATTTGAGTCTGACACAGATATTGGCTAAAAAGA
>JAGYNR010000133.1 GCA_018399715.1 Desulfobacterales bacterium
AATGAATCTTCAACAATAGCCCGAAAGCCTTGAAAAGGATTATTTTCCTTTTGACATTTCATTTATGGCTGATTTAGGATTATTGTGATATTTTTACTTAACTAGTGTCCGAACGAAAACCAGGATTTTTCGTTAAGATCAAGGAAGACGAAAATTTTAACCACAGACATACATTGAGTATTTCGAAGATTAAAATTTGAGTCTGACGCAGATATTGGCGAAAAAAACAGTTTTCGTTCAGGCACTAACTAGTTAATTGACTAAACAGATTTACATAAAATGTCAATCCTCTTTAAATATTCAGATCAGGAACATAAAGTAAAGCTATCAAAACTATTTGATACGGTGTCTGAGTTTCTAGACCGTTTTGGTGTGCCCACCCTGATTGGCAAAACATTTTTTGAAATTATCGGAACCGGTAACGGAAAATCAAAACTTTCACGACTGCTAAATGCTTGCGGTTATGATCAAAATCCTGATGGTTTTTTTTCTAAACTGCTCCAGCTTCTCGAAAAAGCAGATGGTACCGGGAAGATTATGATTAATGGTATAGAGCTGCCTTCCATGTTACTCATGGCGGTTCTGGAGGTAGTGCTTCCGGGAAACAAATTTTTTTCAGTAAAAAATATCCGGCAATTGGAAAAATTATCCAATCATAACATCCCGGAAGCCGATCGGGTTAACATGCAAAAAGTTATTGACACCTATCCGGTAAGGCTTTCCATGCACATTATTCGGCAGATGTGGATTTCCAGAAAGGTAGCCTGTCAGTATATGCCTTTTGTAGAAGAGTTGGACACCGAAGGATACAAAAATACATGGGTCGGTCAGTTTCATCAGGGATTGCTGGAGCAAATGTATCGAAACCGGGTAATATTTTTATTGAACATGAGTTGTCCGGTCTATTGCCGTTTTTGTTTCAGAAAACACAAGGATTTACGCAACCAAAACAATCCTTCACTGAAAGACGTGGAAAAGGCAGTCGCATATGTTGCCAGTTCGCCAGTTATCAAAGAGCTTCTGATTACCGGCGGAGATCCTTTTTTAAATCGTAAAAACATGGCCTGTGCCATCAACGGTCTTATGAAAATTGATCATGTACAGACCCTTCGGCTGGCTACCCGTTCGGTTTCTTACTACCCGGATCTGTTTTTATCTCACGATGCTAAGTGGTTAAATTATCTGAAACGAAAAAATATAGAGCTTCAAGACCGTGGAAAACGAATGGAAGTAGCGACCCATTTTATTCATCCGGATGAGATTTCCCCTGAAAGCCTTATGATTATCTCGGAGCTTGTGAACAGCGGGATTGCAGTCTATGTCCAGACCCCGTTTTTAAACAACTGTAACGATCAAGGCCCTGAACTGGTCCGGCTGTTTAATTTGCTGCGGGGAGCCGGAGCAGAACTTCACTATATTTACATTCCATGCAGTCCCATTCGTGGAAACAAGGCTTACATGACGCCGATTTCAAAAGGCCTGAAAGCAGGCATTTATTTGAGGGCACACCTGTCAGACCGTATCATTCCGAAAATCTGTACAGCCACACCCATCGGAAAAATAGAATGGCATACCAGTGGATGGGCAGTGGGGCCAGTGGCGGAAGACAAAAATTTCATCTGGATTCGGACTCCCTATTCGCCTGACTATTTCAAATCCTTTACTCCTTTTGCCAACGATATGAATACTATCCGGATTAACCGGGAAGGAACCATTGATATTCAATACATGGCACATATCGGTGATAGTTCTTGGTTTCTGGGGCCGAGGCCATCTGGAGGCGATCGGCCTGCTGTGCAGGCAACCGAAACCGTCTCAGCCGTTTTGCCAATGATACGCAAGCCTGAAAAACTAGCTCCGTCTGTTGTCGAAACCGGTTCTGCTGCCATCTCCCGTGTTCATGAAACCCGGGTTGAATTACATGCCAAGTACAATAAAAAGAACCTGGACTATATCCGCAATGACGATCGAATTACGGATGTCGTTATGATTTCAGCAAATAATGCTGCACCATGGTTGTTTCAAATTGAAACATTGATCAAAGAACTGAAAAACATTTTTCATGTGAATGCTGTAAGGCTGCGTAGCCTGAAGTTCAACTATGAACCGGAAATTTTTACGCCGTCGGTGATCCATAAGCTTGGTAACCTCAATAAAGTAATTACGGTCAATCCGTTACGCCTGGAAATTGAAACGCAATTTCTGGTTGCCGATGAGTTGAAGCCGGTGCATTCCCGCTTAGTACGGCTTTTGAATAACAAAGGCGTTACGGTTTACAACAACACCCCCTTGCTGGGCGGAATCAATGACACACCAGAAGCTATCTGTGGGCTTTCCTATGGATGCAGGAAGGCTGGAATAGAATTTCATCATCTTTATGTTGCCGGTCTTCCTGTGCAGGAACAGTGGAACCAAAATCATCCCATAACACTCGATAATATTGTTGATATCGCCGCAGGCGTTCGTCGCGAAGGCAGCGGCCGGGAAATTCCCCGTTATATTATCCGAACTGTATTGGGTGAGGTGGACTTCGGGTTGTCATCCACCGTTTTAGGTGAAGGTGAAAAAGTGCTTGTTAAACTGCTGCCCTACGATTTGCGTTATTTTAAAGCCATGTCAACGAGTTTTTCCTGGCCTGCAGGTATCAGGGAAGATACCGACGGTAATCCTGTCGTTCCGGTTTCCGGTCTGTTAAAAACCACGAATTTTAAATTATCATAACCTGGAACTGGAATACGAAATTTGGTATTTAGTGTCCTAACGAAAACCAGCGATTTTAAAATTAGAATTGTTTCAAAAAAACTTGACAAATTACCCATAAATATTATTTAAGAGAAATATGCAACAAAATAATAATTCAGATCAACTTAGCAAATTCGTAGAAATTTGTCACGATAACAATCTTAAAGTAACTCCCCAACGAGTTGCTATTTATAGTGAATTGTTACATTTAAACACTCATCCGACAGCCGATGAAATTTATCAGATTGTGAAAAAACAATATTCGAACATATCTTTTGATACTGTCAACCGTACACTGTTGACCTTTGCCCAAATTGGTGTGGTGGATATTGTTGAAATATTCGGGGGTGCCAAGCGTTTCGATCCGGATGTGAAAAACCACCACCATTTGCATTGTATTCAATGTGGTAAAATATTTGATTTTTACTGCCGGGAGTATGACGATCTGGAAGTGCCGAATGAGGTTCACAAGCAGTTTCAGGTAAAGAGTAAGCGTGTTGTTTTAAGAGGTATTTGTAAGGATTGCCTGGAAAAAAATCAGATAAAAGCTAAAAAGAATAAGAAACATGGGGTTAAACTTGAGCAACATTCAACAAATCCGTGTAAAGGAGATAAATAAATGTTTTTTAAACAAATAACTGTTCCAGGAATGGGGTGTTTTTCATATGTTATCGGTTGTCCTGCTGCTCAAAAAATGGTGGTTGTAGATCCCAAACGCGATGTTCAGGACTATCTGGACATCGCGCGAGATGAAGGAATGAAAATCACACATATTTTCGATACACATGTTCATGCGGATCATGTCAGCGGAAGCCAGGAACTTCGGTCATACACCCGTGCAACCATATGTTTACATGAGAGTGCACCCGTAACGTATGAACATAAAAAGCTGAAAGAAGCGGATATTTTTGAGATTGGCAATGCCAGGCTGGAGGTTTTGCATACGCCGGGTCATACGCCAAACTCGATTTCATTGTTGGTTACTGATAAATCCCGTTCAGAGGAGCCATGGATGATTCTGACAGGAGATGTTCTTTTTGTGGGAGATATTGGCCGTCCCGACCTGGCGGGCGAAGAAATTTTGGATCAACAAGTACATGATCTCTGGGATTCTTTATACAATAAACTGCCTGCATATCCGGATTATCTTGAAGTTTTTCCTGCACACGGTATGGGATCACTGTGCGGCAGAGGGATGAGTTCCAAAACAAGCTCTACACTTGGATTTGAAAGACGTAATAATCCGATGCTGCAATTTAAATCATTTGAGGATTTTAAAGCGGAAATGACCAAGGAATTTCCGGCCAGACCCAAGAGTTTTACCCACATTATTCAGACCAATATGAAAGGTGCGCCGCTTCTGGAACGGTGTCCTTTGGATTCAGCAATGTCAGCGGACCAATTTGAACAAAGGATCCAACAGGGCGCCATCGTTATTGATACCCGGGATACGGCTGCCTTTGGTGGTTTTCATATTCCCGGTTCTCTCAATATCGGGTTTGAGAAACAATTGGCCAATTGGGTTGGCATGGTGGTAGAACCGACTGCTACCTTGCTGTTAGTGGTAAATGACAAAGAGCGATATGATGCGATGTGTACCATATTGCATAGAATCGGATATGATAATATATACGGCTATCTTTCCGGCGGTATTTCATCCTGGTTATTTTCCGGCAGAAGAGTCGAAAAACTGGCCCAGCTATCAGTGCAGGATCTGAAGGCCCGGTTGGATAACGGTCAGGTAGAAAATATTATTGATGTGCGTACCCGGGCAGAATGGGATTCCGGCTATATTCAGGGATCGGTGCATCTTCCGCTTTCAGAAATACTGGATAACGGATTCGATCTGTCTATGGAAAAAGAAATTGTCGTCAGTTGTGGCACAGGTTATCGCGCCAATATCGCTGCATCCTATCTTAAACGAAAAGGATATGATAAAGTTTACTCATTGGCTGGTGGAACGTTTGCATGGAGTCATGCCGGATATGAACTGGTAAAATAACCAGGATTTACCAGTATTTTTAGACAGGTGGTCATGTCGCCCGGAATCGATCAAAAGTTAGGAGATCTCATTGTTGATAAAGCTGTTTCGCTGGGAGCTTCTCTGGCGGGCTTGGTTTCCGGGGAATCTGTTCGAAATGCGCCTTCCTATCAGGCAAGCAAAGATGTATATCTTTCTGAAGATATTCAATCGTTTATTGTTATGGCTCTAGAACACGGGGAAAAGGATCTGTACCTGGATTGGTGGGATGGTAACCTCGGTACTGAAGGAAACCGTCAACTTATCCGTATTTCGAGGCGTTTAAAGAAATGGCTTAAGAAAACATATGGTATTACAGCTTATGATTCTCCTTATTTTATTCAAAAAGGCGGTGTGTTTTTAAAAGATGCGGCTGTGCTTGCCGGATTAGGCGTTATCGGGAAGAATAATCTTTTAATTACGCAGCAATTTGGCCCGCGGGTTCGGTTGCATGCCCTTTGCGTTAACGCCATAATCGAGCAGCCAACTTTTCTTTTGGATTTTTCACCGTGTGTGCATTGTCATCGTCCCTGCATGACCGCATGTCCTCAAAATGCATTTCAAAGCGGAAAATATGATTGGCGCCAATGCAAACTTCAATTGGAGAAAGATGAAAAAGACAACACAGCTTTAAAAAATACCGGCACCATGTATTATGGGAGCGTTTGTATTAAGTATTGTAGAAAATGCGAATTGGCCTGTCCTGTTGGAAAGACCTGACTGGTTATGATTAAAATGATTAAAATATTTTTCTGATAATGCATTCCCAAAATGATAAGGGGGGCGGTATAAACTGATCACTGAAAATGTAAACATCGTTTAACGTAGAGTTTTTGGAGTAACTGGAAATACAGCTTAGATCCAGTCCCCAATGCTCTTTGGGTCCTTTTCGGAAAGCAAGGGGGCCTCCGGTTAAATAGCTGATTCCTCTCGGGCAATC
>JAGYNR010000134.1 GCA_018399715.1 Desulfobacterales bacterium
TCATTCCTGTTGCCGCTGGTATTCTCTATCCATTTGAAAATGTACCGCTTTTCCTGCGACAGCTTCACCCGATACTAGCTGCCTTCGCAATGGCTTTCAGCAGTGTATCGGTGGTAACCAACAGTCTAAGGCTCTACAGAAAAAAAATCCGGTAGACACTTATCTTTGCTCAGCGTAGGCTAAACAGCAATTCTAATTATGACAATCACATGAAATGATGGATTCGCTATCGGGATCGGGATCGGGGTCGGAATCGAATACACTTCAAAGGCAACATATACGATTTCGATTTCGATAGTGATGATTAACGTCCAACATCGGATCTGGATGTTTGAGCCAAAATTAGAACTGCTGGTAGGCTTAACTTGTCAATATCCGATTTTTAGCGTAATATGATTTTTTTTAATCAAGCTTGAGGGAACCTGATAAGTCAATTCCCTAAACGACACACAGAGTTGAAATGAAATGGGGTATTCAATACTGGAGGCCATTGGCAATACGCCCCTGGTCGAAATCAGGCGGATAAATCCGAATCCAAAAGTCAGAATTTTTGCCAAACTGGAATACGTTAATCCCGGCGGGTCTATCAAGGACCGAGCTGCACTTTCTATGATCGAGGCAGGGGAACGTTCCGGCGAACTGACTCCCGAAAAGACAGTTATTGAGGCAACCAGCGGAAATACTGGTATCGGGCTTGCGTTGGTGTGCGCGGTCAAGGGTTACCGGCTTCTGTTGGCCATGTCAGAGGCTGCCAGTGTGGAACGTCAAAAAATTTTAAAAGCCCGTGGAGCTGAAATTCTTCTGACCCCCGGTCACTTAGGTACTGATGGCGCCATCGAAGAAGTTTACCGGTTGGCCAGGGAAAACCCGGATACTTATTTCATGACAGATCAGTATAACAATGATGCCAACTGGCAGGCCCATTATAACGGAACTGCCACGGAAATATGGGAGCAAACCAACGGCACCATTACCATGCTGGTAGCGACCATCGGCACCAGCGGGACAGTAATGGGAACTGGCAGACGGTTGAAAGAGGTTAATCCAGATATTCAAATTGTTGGTGTTGAGCCTTACCTGGGACATAAAATCCAGGGCTTAAAAAATATGAAAGAAGCCTATCGGCCTGAGATTTTCAAAAAAAAATTATTGGATAAAAAAGTGAACATTGATGATGAAGATGCTTTTGAAATGACACGCCGGTTAGCCAAAGAAGAAGGGCTTTTTGTCGGAATGAGCAGCGGGGCGGCTATGGTGGTAGCTTGCAACGAGGCCAGGCAGATGGAAAACGGCGTTATTGTTGCTATTTTTCCGGATAGCGGAGAGCGGTACTTGAGCACTAATTTGTTTACGGTTCGTGAAAAGGTTGATATTATTTTGTTTAATACCCTCAACCGCAAAAAAGAGCCGTTTACCCCCTTGGTCCCGGGAAAAGTCGCCATGTATTCATGCGGGCCGACTGCCCATGCCCGAATGCACTTAGGGGAATGCCGCCGAATGGTGTTTTCCGATTTGCTCAGCCGGTATCTTAAATTTCGTGGCTACGAAGTCACTCATATCATGAATATAACGGATTTAGATGACAAGACCATTGACGGTTCCGAAAGAGCAGGGGTTGAACTTTCCGCGTTTACTGAAAAACATATTGATGCTTTTCACAAAGATTTGAAAATATTAGGCGTTATGCCGGCTACCCGATATCCGCGGGCCAGTGAACATGTTGATGATATGGTAGCCCTATCTGAAAAACTGGAAAAAAAAGGATACGCTTATGAAAAGCTACGGTCCCTTTATTTTAATATCGCCCGTTTCAGGGATTACGGTAAACTGTCAGGTATAGATTTGGACAAAATTCGGGTGGGTCACACAGTAGACTTGGATGAGTATGAGAAAGAAAATCCCAGAGATTTTACTCTCATGAAAAGAGCCAGGCTGTCTGAATTAAAGCGTGGTATTTATACCAAAACTGAGTGGGGCAATGTTCGTCCTTCGTGGCATATTCAGTGCACAGCCATTGCTATGAAATATCTGGGTGAAAGTTTTGATATTCATACGGCCAGCCGGGATCTGGTATTTCCTCATCATGAAAACGAGATTGCCATATCAGCGGCTGTAACCGGAAAGCCCCTGGCCCGTTACTGGATGCATTGTGACCGGGTGATGGTGGATGAACAGGTCAAAGAGAAAAAAGGAGAAATTCTCAACTTGACAGATCTGATGCAAGAAGGATTTTCCGGCCGGGAAATACGATTTTGGCTTATTTTGGGGCATTATCGAAAAGCCGTTACCTATTCCGCTGTTCGGCTTTTGGACACCAGAAACGCTCTAAACCGTATTGACAGTTGTATTCACGCGCTCATTCAGGTACGCGTGGGGCAACCATTCCCTGAACTGGATCAGCTCCTTTATGACATTCGTCAGGGCTTTATAACCGCCATGGATGACGACCTGAACATATCGGCAGCTATGGCATCGATTTTTGCCAATGTCAGAAAAATTAACAGCCTTTTGCAGGAAGGATTGATTGATCCGATCGGAGCTGAAAAGATTCTGGAAGCGTTTCGAAGTATCAATTCAGTCTTGAATATATTTGATTTTCAGGATAATTTTTCAGATCCCTATGTTCAAAAACTGATTCGGGAAAGAGAAAAGGCCAGATCGGATAAAAATTGGGCTTTGGCTGACAGTATCAGGGATCAGTTGTTGAAGCGAGGTATAACGGTCAGAGACCAAAAAGTTGAATGATCAAAAATGGGTAAATTCATAATTGATTGATAGAGAGGTGACATGAAACCAATATTTTTTCCGTTTACATTCTTGTCGGATCCGTTTGCTGGGATCTTGAAAACTTTTTTTGATAAGACAATTATTTATCAGCCGGCATCCGGAAAAATCTATGACTCTATTCAACGGGGAGCTGATGAAAGAGTCCTGGAAATTCGTGCCCCTATTGGAGGTGATGAGCAAAGGCTGGAATCGTTGCTATACGAGTACCGTCAGTGGCTTGACAGACAAAGGGGAAGCGAAATGACATTTTTCAAAACCAAGCTTTTCGATAGCTTTAGTATTGACGCCATTCCTGGCTTCAGTGATACGTCTACCTCACAGATCAAGTCACAAATCAAGAAGATGGGAAGCCAGGAAACGCCACAACGGCCTGATCCTTTGTTTACTGCTCGATTTTTCCTATGGGTGGCCCAGGAATTTGATATGCAACACTATGATATCAACCGTGATCTCGAAATCTTCAGAGATATGGAAAAAGAGCTTTTTTCCGGTATCATATGCGAAAATGAAAACGTCAAGGGGCTGTCAAGGAACATAGAAACCGTGATTACAGAGGATCCCGGACAGTACAAAACTTTTCAACGGATGACAGCCTGGTTTAAACTCTTTGAACAGGATCCCGTCGAACCGGATCAAAACGGGACCCTCTTTCTAGTCTCTAAGAGCAGAGCTGTTCTTAATTATCTGTTGGATTTACAAGAGGATGCAGATACCCGAAAAATAGTTGAAGCAGAAGCCATTCCTATCGGCGACCGTTCAGGTGAGGAAGCGCAACCGTTTCGGAATAATCTGATGAATCATCTGGACAGGCTTTCGGAAAATCCCTCGGGAGAACCGTTCAGTTCCTTTGCGACTCCCGAAACTGCCGGCAAACCTACGGCGACTCTTGAAGTATACGCTTTTGGCAAATCTCCATGGAACTTGCTGGCCGGTAACAAGCAACTAGATGCGTATAATATTCAGGGCGAAAAACTGGAAAAAATCAACAAAACCTTTATCGGAGTTGTGGAAATCAAATGATTTGATAACTTATAAGAATTACAAAGGATTTGAACTTGAACGACATTTTGTTTTTTTATTGAAAAAAAATATACAAAAGCTTGACTCAAATTACCAATTGGTATATGGCCTTTATTTTCATTGATCTTATCAGGGGATTTTTTCACAGTACCTGATGTGTGTTATTTTTATTAAAATTTTGAAAGGAGGCTATCAATGGCTTTTATTCCAACAGTTGATGAAGACAAATGTGAAGGGTGCGGAGAGTGTGTAGATGTTTGTCCTTCAGAAGTATTTGAATTAGAGGATGATGTATCCAAAGTTGTAAATCCTGACGAATGCTTAGGCTGTGAAAGTTGTGTTGAAGTATGCGAGCCGGGTGCTATTACCGTTGAGGAAGTTTAAGGGTAAATAAAAAAGTCTGATTGCCCGGGTAATGCCTGTTATAAAGTATTGCCTGGGCAATCTATGTTGCTGGTTATAACACCTTGAATGGTGATGTGATTTTCGATTTTTCAAAATCCCCCCAATTTGCCATTATTCGGCAGGACATTTATCAGAATAAAATTCAGGATATCCCCGCTGCAATTTATTCAAGTCTGATGAATTTCGCTTTTGATCAGATTCAACCGGAACAAACAGTAGCCATAGCGGTAGGAAGCCGGGGCATTGATCGTATTGATGAGGTCGTTGCAACCCTTGTGAATTTTTTGACAGCCAAAAACCTTCGGCCTGTGATCGTTCCGGCGATGGGAAGCCACGGCGGGGCTGATGAAAAGGGGCAAACAGATATTCTTTTCGGGCTCGGAATAACACAATCAACGGTAGGGGCACCTGTTGAAGGCGATATGGCTGTCACAATGGCGGGACAACTATCATCAGGTGTCAGGATTTTTATGGCGAAAACGGCTTTCGAGGCGGATTGGATCATACCGGTGAATCGAATCAAGCCTCATACCAAATTTAACAGCCCTGTGGAAAGCGGTTTGTGTAAACTGCTGACGATCGGGTTGGGTAAAGCTGAAGGAGCTCGCGAATTTCATCAGAAGGCTGTTCGCCATGGTTTTGGGATTATTGAGGAGGCTGCTTCGGCGGTGCTTCGGTTAAACAAAGTCCTTTTCGGATTGGCCGTTGTAGAAGACGGTCGCGGTAAACTTTCCCATATAGAGGCACTTTCTTCTTCCGATCTGATTGAAAAGGAAAAAGATTTGTTGAAAGAGGCCTATGCCAATATGGCAAAAATTCCCCTCAATCATATCGATATTCTTATTATTGATAGAATTGGTAAAGATATCAGTGGAATTGGTATGGATTCCAATGTTACGGGACGCCACCGGGATATTGTCGGAAATTTTTTCACCGCCCCTTATGTCAAAAGAATTTTTGTCCGGGAGCTGTCACCGGCTTCTGATGGTAATGCCAATGGCATTGGCCTTGCCGATGTCACCACAAGCCGCCTGGTAAACAAAATGGACATGGAAAAGACCCGAATCAATGCGATTACGGCCATATCACCCGAAAAGGCGGCAATCCCGGTTCATTTTGATTCAGATATGGAATGTCTCCGGGTTTGTGCAGCTACAGCCGGCATAAGCCAACTTGCCCTCGCCCGGGTGGTCCGGATTATGGATACAAAAAACCTTCAATATTTTCAGGCCTCCAGGGCATTTGAAAGGGAAATCCTGTCTGACATAAAACTGGAGATAACATCTGCGTGGAGCCCCCTTAAGTTCGATAATCAAAACAATATAAAACAACTCCAGGTAAATTCATAAGTAGTGCCTGAACGAAAACTGTCTTTTTCGCCAATATCTGCGTCAGGCTCAAATTTTAATCCTCGAAATACTCAATGTATGTCTGTGGTT
>JAGYNR010000135.1 GCA_018399715.1 Desulfobacterales bacterium
GGATTAAAATTTGAGTCTGACACAGATATTGGCGAAAAAAACATTTTGTTCAGGCACTAAATAATCAACGCCTAAGCCCTTCAAGAAATTTATGTTGAGCCTGTATGTTAAGTCCGCAAAGTTAATACTACAGGGAGGACGTGATGGTCAGTGAAAATCAATTGCAGGTTGAAGATGTTCTGGGTGGCTTCAAGATCGAAAAGGAGCTGGGTCGTGGCGGAATGGGGGTTGTGTTTAAAGCCCACGAGCTTTCTCTTAACCGAAAAATCGCTCTAAAGGTCTTGTCTTCAAGACTTTCTTCCAATGAAGAATTTATCCGGCGGTTTAAAAGGGAGGCCCGGGTTATCGCCACACTCAGGCATCCAAATATAGTCAATGTTCTGTCTTACGGTGAAGAGCGGGGACTCCATTATTTTGCAATGGAATACGTGCCCGGAAAAGATCTCGGGAAGATATTAAAGGAAAGACGACTAATTCCATGTGAAGAGGCCTTAAACATCGTAAGACAGGTCGCAGATGCCATAGGTGAAGCCGCGCTAAAAGGAGTTGTTCATAGAGATATAAAGCCCTCCAATATCATGATTGATTCCATGAACAGAGCCTATGTGACAGATTTTGGCGTCGCCCATTTTGCAGAATCCTCCGAAAAACTAACCCAAACCGGTCTGTTTCTTGGGACTCCCGAATATGCCTCTCCGGAACAGGCACTTGGAAAACCTCTGGATACAAGAAGTGATATTTATTCTCTGGGTGCCGTGTTATACCGAATGATTTCCGGACAGGTACCGGTGACCGCTGAATCCCCCATCGCGGTAGTTGCAAAAATATCCGCTGAACCTGTCCCCCCTATTTCACAAATTAATCCATCCGTTCCCGCACCCATCTGCCACTTGATTTATAAAATGATGGCCAAAGACATTAACCAACGATATCAATCCTCCGAAGAACTAATCCGAGATATTGATCAATGTATCCAGATGACCCGAATGAAAGTCACGCCCATTGCAGCAGCTAAAAACAATGAGGAAAAAGAAACTGCCGGAACGTTAAAAATACCACCGCAGAAATCCAATGTAAGAGCCATAGGCAGTATCCTTGGTATTGCTCTGGCCGTAGTGTTGATCGTTTGGATAGTTCAAGGCAGCGGCCTTCTAACAAACAGCGGCAACGATTCAACACAAAAAAAGCCAGTGGAACCAAAACAAGAAAATACCGTAAAATCAGACAGTTCTGTATCGGATGAAAAGACGATGCTCAATCAAAAACCAGCTACCATTACTGTCCCCGAAGCATCTGTTCCTGTTGAAAAAACAAAACCTCCGGTTGAACCAAAACCTTCCCCGATTGTTGAGCCCGAACCGATCGACCAAAAACCTGAGCAACCGATCCTTAAAACAGAAGAAAAAGAAAAAGCACCTGTTACAAATACATTGGCAAGAGTAGATAGAACTCCACCATTACTTCCAAAAATTCCAACAGTTCTCGTCATTGTTTCCGGCGACGAAATCTTACTTCCATCAGCCCGGTCATACCTGTATTCAGCTATAACAAATCGGGGGCTGCCTGTTTTGACCTTTTCGGAAATTCCTTTGCTAAAAAATAAAATGCAATGGGGCAGCACGCCGTTGTCCTGGTATGATATCAGACAGTTCATTCCCCCACAAAAGGCACAGATTCTGATATTGGGGGAAATCACAAAAATCGGCTCCATTCCCATTCAATATTACGGACGATCCGATAATCTGACGATAGCCTCCTTTTCTTTTCAAACTATTGACATGGAAACCGGCGGTTTAATTTATTCCAATACTTCTGAATCCATCCGGTTTTCGCCACTAAACATGGACAGTAAACTAAAAACCGGAATTAACACGGCAACCAAAGAGATTAAAACCGAAATATTGAACTATTGGAGCGAGAAAATGGCCTCCTGAAAACACTCAGGGTATACTGCAGAAAAGCCATTTCATGATTAAAAATTTTGATCTTAACACTTTTATATGTATATATAGATGTTGCTCTATATTGTTTTTTTAACGAAATAAACCCGGGATTCCAAATGAAAGGACTGACAACATGAAACGGTTTTTTACAAGAAGCCTGACGATACTGGGGGGTATTACACTTTTTATGCTTGTTTTAATCGTTATTTTGGCTATTGTCTCCTGGTTTACCCGGGATCGCGTACCCGACAGGGCATTGTTGGAACTGGATCTGGGGACCGAGATTGTTGAATATGTGCCCGATGATCCCATGGCAAGAACAATTTTGGGAGACACCCCGCGGTTGATTGATATGTTGGGGGCTATAACAAAAGCCGGCGATGATCCCCGTATCAGAGGGATTGTAGCTAAAATTGACAATCCGGCATTTGGTCTTGCTACCATTCAGGAACTACGAAATGCTATCGTCGATTTCCGAAAAACAGGCAAACCGGCTGTCGCCTACACCGATACCTTTGGAGAATTCAGCGCTGCCAACGGCGCTTACTATCTTGCAACTGCTTTTGATCAAATTTATCTTCAACCATCGGGAGACTTAGGACTCACCGGTTTAATCATGGAAAATCTATTTCTAAAAGGCACTTTGGAAAAACTGGGAATAACTCCCCGACTGGATCATCGCAAGCAGTACAAAAATGCCATGAATATTTTTACGGAAAAAAAGTATACTGATGCTCACCGGGAGGCCGCAAAAAGTTTGATGAATTCCCGGTTTGAAAATGTGGTAAAAGGAATTTCAGCAACCAGAAATCTTGAAAAAGAAGAAGTGCGCGATCTGTTTGACCACGGGCTTTTTCCCGCCCAAAAGGCTCTTGATTTTGGTTTTGTCGACAAACTGATGTATCGTGATGAAGTTTTTGCAGAACTGGAAAAGAACATCGGCAAAACCGTTGAAAAAATTTCATGGTCCGATTATATATTGCGGGATGGACTCCCCTATGCCGAAGGAAAAAATAAAATCGCTATTATTTACGGAGTCGGTACGGTAACCAGGGGCAACAGCGGCTTTGATCCCCTGTCGGGCGGGTTGTCCATGGGATCGGATACGATCACCAAAGCCTTTCGTAACGCTGCAGAAAACAAGAATGTTAAAGCCATCATTTTCCGTATTGATAGTCCTGGCGGTTCTTATGTGGCATCGGACAGCATTTGGAGAGAAGTATTGGAAACTAGAGAAAGCGGTATTCCCGTCATAGTCTCCATGGGAAATCTGGCTGCCTCCGGAGGCTATTTCGTAGCCATGGGGGCGAATAAAATTCTTGCACAACCAGGGACGATTACGGGTTCGATAGGGGTACTTGGCGGCAAGATGGTAACAACGAAGCTCTGGGAAAAACTAGGTATCTCATGGGATGAGGTGCATACCAGTAAAAACAGTACTTTCTGGAGTGGTACCCATGATTATACCCCGGAGCAATGGGCTGTTTTTCAATCCTGGCTTGACAGAATATATGAGGACTTCACTGAGAAAGTAGGCCAGGGAAGAAATATGTCTATTGATAAAGTCAAAGCGGTAGCCAAAGGACGGATCTGGTCCGGTGATGATGCCAGAAGGGTTGGACTGGTGGACCAGCTGGGAGGCTTCCGGGAGGCAATTGAGTTGGCCAGAGAAGCTTCAGGAATATCGGAAACAGAAAAATTTTCACTGGTAGTGTATCCAAAGAAAAAAACTTTGTTGGATCTGTTGACGGACAAATTTTTAGCCGTCAAAGAAAACAGTAGCAACCCCCATACCTTAGTATCAGCTCTGAAATCACTTCAACCGTATTTTAATGTACTGGCCAAGCTCGGTCTAACGCACACCGGTGTTTTATCCTTACCGCCGGAATATATTTACTGTCAATAAATTAATAAAAAACAATCAAACTATTATTGAATTGCTGTCGGATTCTTCCCTGCCATATAATCTTTTGCATCCTGGTTACCCAATTCGGCAGCCCATTGAATATCTATGTGTGCATTATCTTTTTGTCCGGATAACAGATAAACCCTTCCCCGTCCATAATAATACAGTGCTTTATCGGGCTCCATTTGAATTGCCTGATTCATAGTCTGTAAAGCCTTGTCGTATTGTCCCAGTTCCCCGTAAGAAACTCCCATATTGAAATATGCACTGCTTCGATTTGGATTTAACTTGATCGCCTTCTGAAAATACTTGATAGCTGCTTTATCATTTCCATAGGTCGCCACCAGACTTCCCTTATCCATAAAGTAAGTAAAATCCTTTTTTACGGGTTTTTTGGGTGGTGTTCGAGGTTGGGATGTTGCGGGTTCAGGTTCTTTCTGAGTTTGAGCGTCTTCTGCCGGAGGTGCTTGAACAGAAGGTTCCCGAACACTTCTTTCCGGCACTGATCCCTCTGGCGAAGTGATGGTTGTTTCAGTTGGCTGAGTTTCAATAGTAAGGCTCTTAAAAAAGGCCGTCATGTTTTTGATATCATCAATGGCAATAGCAGAACCTGCTGTTAATACACCATTTTTCATATCGCCGGTAAACAACATTTTCCCCATATCGGGAATCGGGTCCGAAGCTGAAAGCCCTGGAATCATATCTTTCAACACCTGTGAATATTCGGCCACATCCATTTCAAACCTCATGAGGGGGCCTTCCAATACCGACTCCTTAAGTCCACGGGCAACTTTTATCAACGCTTCAATTTGCTGGTCATCAGGAGCACTGATGAAAAAATTATCCAGCACCGTCATCCGAACGTTATAAGAAAGCATGGGATTGGCTACTTCCTTTTCGGCTACCGCCTCCGGCCCCATTGGTAAATAGGGCATCTGCATATTTACCCCTACCACTTTATGACCCGAAACCTGACTGTCAGCCATCCGTTTAAAAACCGGACCGATAGCTTCTCCGGTCTGTTTTTCAATCATCTGACGCATGTTTTCACTATATCGTTCTACCCACGGAAGATAAACTGTTTCCAAAAAATCCTGGGGTTTTTGGGAACTGTCCATGACAGCGATGGATTCCAAAACCGCCCTGTTTTTATGGTATGAAATTCCACCGGCCATCTCGCCGGTAAAGTATTTTGAGATATCGACTAATTCAGAAAAATTAATGCCCATTTGCTGATACACTGATCCCAGATTTTTCTCCAACAGTTGTACCATTTCATCAAGATCGAACCGGCCGATTTTAAAAGTTATGTGGCGGTTCGGATGATAGTCATTAAGAAAAGTTGTTCGATCGGCTGATGAAAAAAGCCTGTTCAATTGAGTCCCGTTTGCAGCCTGAGCCTGCATCCAAAGACTCAGTGTCTCGGGCACCAGATCCAGTTCAAACCAAAGGATGTCAATTTGCTTCATGGTTTCAACGAGATTGTTTGTCATCTCTTTTACATCCTCGGTTTTTAACCCGGGCATCTTGTCAGAATCTACT
>JAGYNR010000136.1 GCA_018399715.1 Desulfobacterales bacterium
ATCTGCGTCAGACTCAAATTTTAATCCTCGAAATACTCAAGGTATGTCTGTGGTTAAAATTTTCGTCTTCCTTGATCTTAACGAAAAATTTTAGTTTTCGTTCGGGCACTGATTTTTTAATTTCCTGAACGCGCGATTCGAAATAGTACTTTCCCCACCACTTCGTATAAATAAATCGGTCCGTAATCGCGGCTATCCACACTATAAGGACCTGAGCCGATCACGGTCATCTCTTTACCGTCCGGTGAAATGGCCTGAATTCTTTTAATCTGGGTACCAATCGGCTGACGACGAAAAACAATAACATCGCCTTCAGATAAAGAAAAAAAGAAGGGAATTTTGGCAATCAACACAAAATCCCCCTCATTATAGTCAGGCAGCATACTGTTTTCGGTAACTCTCAGAATATGTATCATCAGAGAAAACCGTCGGATATTTTATAGGTTGGGATACACCAGTTCCAACCCGGGAGCATAAGGCGCCTTGGCGCGTTTCGTATCGATGCCTTTGGTTTCCCAAAAAATTTGAGCAAACTCATTTACTTTTTCCACTAGATTGACAGCTATTTCGCGGTCCATGCTCTGCCGTGATTTTGATCCGAGGGCCATGATTTCATGAACAATCCCATGAATCTGGGGATATTTTTCCAGATGCTGCGCTTTTATGTAATCTCCCCAGATGATCCGTATTTCATGTTTGGTTTTTTCGGCGTGCTCCTCTTTAACAGCCACATATCGGGCCAGTGAATTTGCAAAGGTCAGATTTTTATCACTGGTTTTACTTTCCAAATCCTTTGCCAGATCAACCATACGGACTACTGTCAGGGCGGCAATTTGTGCAACGATCGGATCATAGATACCGCAGGGGATATCACAATGAGCCCTCGCTCGTTCAAAGCAAACCTGTTTATCCAATGCTTCAAAAATTCGGTAGAACATTGTTACCTCCTATCTGTTATTTGTTATCTGTTATGTGTTATTTGTAGTTAATACCAACTACAGATAACCAATAACCAACTTTGGCCGTCGTCATTAGTGGGTTTATACCAACGCAGCTTTTACGGAATCGAATCCTATCCGATCGATCATTTTACCCAAACGTTCTCCCTTTTGGGCGTTTTCTTTATAATAAGTAATTACTTGTGAAATTTTTTCAAGAGCCTGCTCATCATTTAACGCATCAACCAATTCCTGAGCGATTCTGGGTTTGGCTCCTACATTGCCGCCAATGACAAGCGTCCACCCATTGGCTTTTCCGATTAATCCCACGTCCCTGACCCAGGATTCCACACAATTTAAACTGCATCCGGAAACGGCGATTTTAAATTTTCCCGGCAGTTGCATGCCATGATACTGTTTATCCAGTTTCATTCCCATACCCAGGGCATCCTGCTTACCCAGCTTGCAAAAAGTTGTCCCCGGACAGGCCCTCACGCTGCGGACACAGAGTCCTACGGCAGCCCCAGGGGCCATGTCCAGCTCTTTCCAGACCTTATCAATGTCTTCCTCCTTTATTCCTACAATGGCAATGCGGGCCGCACCAGTGATTTTTAAAGCCTGGGCATTGTACTTTTCAGCGGTGTCGGCAATTTTTCGCAGCAGTTGCGGTGTTACCACACCACAAGGAATGTGGGGTGCTACTGCATAAGTTTGTTTATCTTTTTGAATAATGGCGCCTTTTTCTCCCAGTTTCAGCATTTTTTCCTCCTGTCATTTATTTTTTAAGATTTTCATGTCGATAACAATTGGGTAATCCTTTCGCTAAGAAACATGATCGATTCAATATCGAGATGTTCCACGATGGTCTCATCGAAAAGCAGCTTAATCTCGGCACTGTATCCTTCATCCGGTTCCTCATCCCAAAACAGAAGCATTACCGGAACCCGCGGAAGCGGATCGAATCTCAAAGCCACATCAGCCGTAATGCTGTCATCTGCTACTGTTTTTCCGCCAATACGTGTACCCGCAGTCAGCAATTCCTTTGACTTGCCGGAAAAACGCTCAATTAATGGGGTTTCGACATATTTTTTCATGGTTTTTATTTTGGAGACCGTATTGGGAAACTCCACCAGTCCTTTCCAGGTACCGGTAGGCAAACTTTCCCCGCCCTGAGCAAAATGATTAAACAAAAACACTTGCTCCCATATAGTCAGATCATTTCCATTTTTTTGGGTTATTTTTCCCGGTCTTATAAGGATGGTTTCTGAAAAGTAGGGCAATTCTATGGCTTTTCCATCAGCATCGTCGATTTAAAACACCGCCGATACGTTGTTGAAGATCTGTCATCTCCATTGATGTCGCACGCTGACGTGCCCATTGAAGAGCATCGGAAGCCATATCCCGTCGGGTCCATTTTCCATCAGCATATTGTTTTTCAAGTTCCTTTTTCGCAGATTCCAGTTTCTCCGGATCAATATACGGACAATTTTGAAGCGGCAGTTGTTCCGATACCACCATACTGGCAAAAGCCAGGCAGGAAGAATATCCGCAATCACCGCAGTTGGTTTTGTTTAAAAACTTTTGATAAATGTCAACGACAGATAACGCCATGATATATTCCTTTTAAGTTTTGTTATTATTTAATAAATAATACTACATTATCACTCAATCTGCAAGCATAACCATTTAAATTTCATTCATTGAAAGCGATACCATGAGGTTTAAAATTGTGATAAAAAAACAAATATTCAAACTAAACTTAAGCATTAAATATTTTGGAAGTGTCATCTGATAAAATAATTGAAAAAATTGTGCGTATTCACCTGGATGATTATAGGTCCGGAGAAGGCTCGTGAAAATTATCCCAAAAATGGTTTTAGATTTTAAGGAGAAAGTATGCAGTTATCAAAGCACTGGAGAATTCTTACTGTTTTCTCTGTACTCTTTTTAATTCAGGCCATCTTTGTATCCGGCTGTAAGGACAGATATGAAAATTTAGATCTGACCATGTATCAATACCGTGATACCAAAAATTTGGTAAACTTTGTCTATAGGGCTTCTCTGATACTGAAAAAAGAAGGTATGAAAAGTCTGACCTATTTCAGAAAAAATCGCACCTTATTTAATATGCCGGACTATTACCTTTATATTTACGATATGAAAGGAACCAATATCTATCATGCCGGGATGCAAAACTTAGAAGGCAAAAACCTATGGGATGTTACGGATAAAAATGGGAAAAAAATCGTGCAGTTGGTTTTAGAGGCATTGGATAATGCCGATAATCCTCATGGGTGGGTACACTATTCGTGGTGGAAATCCGGAAAATTTTATCCGGTTCCAAAGTCATCCTGTCATTTCAAAGTCCGGACACCGGAAGGAAAGGAATTTTTCATTGGCGGCGGAATAAATTACCCTCATGAAGAACAGGAATTTATCAGAATAATTGTAGATGATGCCGTTCAGTTGATCGGGGATAAAGGAAAAGATGCGCTTGGCGACATATCCGATCCGATTTCAAAGTACAATTATCGGAATGTTCATGTCTTCGCATTTTGCAGGGACGGCAAGCCGTTGATTTCTCCTGCTATCAACAGCTCCTTTTCTGAAATAAACCTTCTGGAATGTGCCGATCAGGTCGGCCAAAAACCGTTTAAAAATGCCATGAAAAAACTTGAGTCTGCCCAGAGAACGTGGGAAGTATTTATGACAAAAAGCAGGTATAAAAGAAAACTTATCAAAAAATCCTTGTATATTCGCAAAGTGATTATGGATGAAACAGAAATCTATGTGGCAGCGATTACCGATCTTCCGGAACCACCATTTTAGAACAGGAGTGTTTCATGGCTAAAGATGCTAAACTATACGAATATGCGGTTAATCAAGTTCCGCCCGTTGTACATTTGTTCATATCATCTATTCAGCATTCCCTCTTGATGGTTGTATCTCTTGCCCTTCCGATTCTTTTTGCCGGCCAGGTAAACGGAACTGCTGAGTTTGCCGCCTCATTAATTACTTTTTCAATGGTTGCGGCAGGATTAGGTTCCATTATCCAATCTGTTGGATTGCCGTTTGTCGGTTCCGGTTATCTATGCCCGAATGTTTGTGGGCCTTCATACTTCAGCCTCTCATTATCAGCTGCCTGGGTCGGGGGAATCCCGCTTATGCGGGGAATGATAATTATTGCCGGTTTGGTAGAAATGGCGATTGCTCCCATAATTCAAAAACTCAAAAAAATTTTCCCTACATTCATTGTCGGACTGGTGATGGCGATGGTCGGTGTAAGTGTTATCAAGGTTTCGATTACATCGTTTTTCGGCCTGGCGTTTCGTGATGACGCAATCCAACGAATGGATATTTTTGTGGGGATGTTTTCGCTATTGGTTATGGTGTTGACCAATTTGTGGGGCAAAGGATTTGTCAAAATGTATTGTTTGCTTATCGGCATGCTGTCAGGATGGCTGTTGGTTTTGATACTGATTCCTCAATACTGGCATCATCTCGCTGCAGTAAAAAAATTTCCAATCTTTGCCTTACCCGCCATTGGACCGGAATTCAGAGGCATCACATTCGATTTTAAGATGTTAATTCCTTTTATCATCATTGCCATAGGCGGTTCCCTTAAATCTTTCGGTAACCTGTTAGTGGCTCAGAAAATATCGGAACCGGAATTAAAAGAACCGAATTTCGTTCCGATCCGAAAGGGTCTTTTGGCGGATGGCTTTTCAACCGCTTTGGCCGGATTGTTGGGCGGAATGGCAGTTGATACCTCATCCAGTAATATTGGATTGGCAGGGGCTACAAAAGTTTTAAGCCGGTGGATAAGCGTCGGTGCAGGAATTTTTTTTGTGATTATGGCTTTTTTTCCGAAATTTGTAGCCATTTTATCAATGATACCCAAGCCTGTTTTGGGTGCAGCTATCATTTTTTCCGGAAGTTTCATGATATGTACCGGTCTTCTGGAGATGTTCAGTGAAAAATGGAACCAACGCAAAACGTTTGTGGTAGGGATATCTCTCTTTTTTGGATTGAGCACTG
This sequence comes from Desulfobacterales bacterium, assembly GCA_018399715.1. Lineage (GTDB taxonomy): Bacteria > Desulfobacterota > Desulfobacteria > Desulfobacterales > SKZT01 > M55B149. The sequence continues at coordinate 4,977 of JAGYNR010000136.1, forward strand.
CGTTTTTACCCGGCCTATATGCTCGTGCACCTCACTTTATCCAGACCTTTTTTACCGATCCGTTGCCAACGACGACAATTATTGCGATCGTCCTGAACCAGGTGTTCAACCTGGACATCGTGCTTGAAAATTTAAGGAAAAAATGATGAAAAATTTCCTAATCCCCCATGTTTCTGTTTTGGTTGCCAAAAGCATTTTAATCCATCTACACATTAATCAGAAGTCAAAGCGTCATTCTGGGTTCTATTCAACATTTGAGGGTTTGGGAACATAAAAACGATTAAGTCACATTGCAGGATCAATTTGATAACATTCGTTAACTTAGCACCATCAAAGTGGATGAACTTCGGGAGATATCTTTTCCCCGGTCGTCGCGGACAAGGCAATCCACGA
>JAGYNR010000137.1 GCA_018399715.1 Desulfobacterales bacterium
CCTCTTTTTGGCTGAAGTCAGTGAAATGTCTCATTCCATGCAGGCAAAACTGCTTCGGGTGCTCCAGGAAAGAGAAATTACCAGGGTAGGCGGAGAAAAGGTGATTTCTGTCGATGTTCGGGTGATCGCCGCTACACATCGAAATCTTAAAAAGCTTGTTTTTGAAAACCGATTTCGAAAAGATCTGTATTACCGGCTAAATGTAGTAAATCTGGAAATTGCCTCTCTGAAAAAACGACGGGAGGATATTCCACTTTTAGCCCATCACTTTCTGAAACACTTTACCCAAAAAAACCGCAAAACAATTAAAGGGTTTACTCCCCGGTGCATGGACCGTATGATCCGGTATCAGTGGCCGGGAAATGTCCGGGAATTAATGAATGCCGTAGAACGCGGTGTTGTTCTTGCCCGCTCGGAATATATAGATACCGAGGAACTTCCGGTTGCTGTAATGGAACAGGAATCCGACATTCATATCAATCCAGGGGGTCCAAGCACTGTTGATACCACCATAAAGCCTCTCGATGAGATGGAAAAAGAGGTTATCTTAAAAACCATGAATGCGTGCGACGGCAACAAAAGCGAAGCCGCCAGACGACTGGGTATTACCCGAAAGACGCTTCACAAAAAGTTGAAGAAATATGAATAAATCAACCAGTTAAGAAGCGCAGCAATGAACCTCTTGTCTGATACTCAATATTCAAGTCCATCGATAATTAACAGAATCCTCCTTGCACTTTACGATAAAAGAGGATATGAAATTGAATTGATAGAGAGGGTAAACATTGGCAACTTATTTGATGGAAACTATATAAGGACGATGAAAATAACATCTAAAATAATTCTAATGACATGTATTGTGATAGTATCTGCCGGTTCTGTGGTTTTGGGACAGGAATCAACCGTTCAAAAAAATACCACCATGGAAAATTCCCCGGATCTTCTGGAAAACGTCCTGGATCTTATGGAGCAGCGATATTCAACTCCTGGCTTTTCTGCCAGTTTTAAGCAGAAATCGACATTGACAGCCATGGATATCACCGACACCGCCTCGGGCACAATCATTGTAAAGCGGCCCGGAATGATGCGATGGGAGTATCATACACCAGACCGGCAGATTATTATCACTGACGGTGAGCAATTGTGGATTTACAGACCCGATGAATATCAGGTGATGGTTGGAAAGGCTCCGGCATTTTTTAAGGACGGCAAGGGTGCCGGATTTTTGTCGGATATGCGTATGCTTCGGAAAAAATTTACCATTTCCTGGGCCGAAGCAAAATTGGCTAACGATGAAAATTATCATCTGAAACTGCTGCCTGTTGATGAACGGCTTGAGCTGAAAACGATCTATCTTGCCGTAGATCCTCAAACCTATGTCATTAAAAATATTGTAACTTATAACACTTATGATGATAAAACCCAAATTTGGCTGACCGATTATGATTTTCAAATTAATCCGGACGATGCTGCATTTCGTTTCATTATTCCGGAAGGAATTGATGTATTGGAACTCGAGTAATCATAAGGAACCATTATAGAAAATGGAAAATGAAATTAAAGCCCTGTTAAAAGAAAAAAATGCCATACTTTTGGCCCACAACTACCAACCCCCTGAAATTCAAGACCTGGCTGATATGTGCGGCGATTCGCTGGAACTTAGCCGAAAAGCCGCGGCTACGAACGCTGATATAATTGTCTTTTGCGGGGTTCATTTCATGGCCGAGACCGCCTCTATCCTTTCTCCCGATAAACTGGTTTTGCTTCCTCGTTCAGACGCCGGCTGCCCGATGGCTGACATGATTACCGCCGATGCACTTGAAAAAAAACTTGTTGAACTGTCACCACCCGGAAAAACGGTGCCGGTGATTACCTATGTCAATTCCCCTGCCGTGGTTAAAGCCCTCTCCACCATATGCTGTACATCAGCCAATGCTGTTAAAGTTGCCAAAAGCCTTCAGGAAAATGAAATCCTGATGGTACCGGACAGAAACCTGGCACGATATACCGCTTCGCAAACTGACAAAAAAATCCATTTATGGGACGGTTATTGTCCTTATCATGATTTGCTGAGGGCCAACGATGTAAAACAGGCAAAGCAGGCTCACCCCGATGCCGTCTTTATGGCTCATCCCGAATGCAGGATTGAAGTGCTAAAGCTGGCTGATATTGTCACCAGCACTTCCGGAATGCTTACCTACGCAGCCAGGTCGGATCAGAAATCATTTATCGTGGGCACTGAGGTAGGACTTTTGTATCCACTAAAAAAGGCCAACCCGGAAAAGGATTTTTATCCCGCCAGCCTGGGCATGGAATGCAAGGATATGAAAAAAATAACCATGGAAGATATCAAAAAAAGTCTTCGAAATCTTGAAGGTCAGGTAAAGGTCCCCGAGGATATCCGGAAACCTGCGTTAAAGGCTGTCAGTAGAATGGTTGAGCTCTAATCAGGCTGCATCGAATACCTCATCCGAAATATCAGCGTTGGTATAAACCCTCTGAACATCTTCGCAGTCATCTAAAGCCTCCATCAACTTAACCATCTGCTCGGCTTCTTTACCCTCCAGGTCCGCCGTGCTTTGCGGAAGCATGGTAATCTCCGATGTCTCAATGGAAATGGATGCAGTTTCAATGGCCATTCTGACTGTTTCAAATTCAGCGACATCAGTGATAACCTCCCAGGTTTCATCGTCCTCCCTGACATCCTCAGCCCCGGCCTCCAAGGCAATCTCCATCAAGGTATCCTCATCCACAGACTTTTTATCAACACTGATATATCCTTTTTTGTCGAACATCCAGGCGACACAACCGTTTTCTCCAAGTCCTCCTCCATTTTTGGCAAATATATGACGAATATCTGCAACCGCCCGGTTTTTGTTATCTGTCAGGGACTCTACAAGCACAGCGGCTCCACCCGGACCGTAACCTTCATAAACCGTTTCTTCATAGTTAACCCCTTCCAATTCACCGGTGCCCTTCTTAATTGCCCTTTCAATATTGTCTTTGGGCATATTTTCCGCTTTGGCGGCCGCAATGGCGGTTCTGAGTCTGGGGTTGGCATCGGGGTCCCCGCTTCCGCCCATACGGGCCGCAACCGTAATCTCTTTGATTAATTTGGTAAAAATTTTGCCCCTCTTGGCATCAAGAGCGCCTTTTTTATGCTTAATAGATGACCATTTGCTATGACCTGACATCGACAAAACCTCCTATTTTTTTTCTAATCCGATAACATAAATCTCTTTGCTGCCTTTTCGGCAACTTTGAGGCTTATAAATTTTTCGTGTTTTGAATTGATAGCTAACATTTTGAATAAATTCCTGAAAATCCTCTCCCTGAAATATTTTGCAAATAAAAACTCCGCCGGAATAGAGAAAATCTCCGGCAACATTTAATGCCGCTCTGCACAGTTCAAAGGATCTGGCCGCATCGACTTTTTTGTGCCCTGTCGTCGATGGTGCCATATCGCTCATTACGACATTAAACTTTTTTTCTAAAGATTTCAATCGGTCATGAGCATCAGAAAAGATATCGCTTTCGATAATTTCTACATTCGATGACGCTTTAATGGTTACAGGTTTGATATCGATCCCGACCACATGCCCCGAGGGCCCGACAAGATTTGCCGCATACAGCAGCCATGAACCGGGACTGCACCCCAAATCTAAAACAGTGTTCCCCCTTTTGATAACTCCGAATTTTTTTTGAATTTCCTGGAGCTTGTATACGGATCTGGCCGGAAAATTCTCTTTTTTGGCCTTCCGGGTATAATGATCCTGCCATGACTTATTTTTTGAATTTTTACATTTCATATCTTGATCATAATAATGATGTCAAGCAGCTAAATAAACGTATCAGAATTTTTGGAACAAACAAATTTTTCCTTTGCCATCATCTCATCATTTCAATTAAAACAAATATTCCATGGCTTCACCCAATGTCTTAATCCCAATCAGTGCAATCCCCTGGGTTTGGGTCATACGTGTTAGATTGCTTTCTGGCATAAGGCAACGGGTAAACCCCATTTTCCGAATCTCCGAGACACGAATTTCCGAATGGCTGATCGCCCTGATTTCACCGGTCAGACCGACTTCACCGATCACCACGGTCCCCTCCGGAATCGACTTGTCAAGAAAACTGGAAGTAATAGCAGAGGCAATCGCAAGGTCCACGGCAGGTTCGACAATTTTAACCCCGCCGGCCACATTCATGAAAATATCATGCCCCATCAGGTGGATTCCGATCTTTTTTTCCAGGACTGCCGCCAGTAAGGCCACCCGGTTTTGGTCAAGACCCAAAATTGTTCTGCGGGGAGTCCCCAGATTGGTGCTGCTGGCCAGTGCCTGAAGCTCCACAAGAATCGGCCGGCTTCCCTCCATACTGGCTGTCACCACCGATCCGGATGCACTTTCAGGTCGTTCAGACAAAAATACCTCAGAAGGATTAGAGACCTCATCCAGCCCCTTTTCTTTCATCTCGAAAACACCGATTTCATTGGTGGAACCAAACCGGTTTTTGACAGCTCTTAAAATCCTGAAAACATGGTTCCGATCTCCTTCGAAATACAAAACAGTATCCACCATGTGCTCCAAAAGACGAGGACCGGCAATCGCACCTTCTTTGGTTACATGGCCCACCAGAAATGTAGGGATATTAGCCTTTTTGGACATCAGCATCAAGCGCATGGTCGATTCGCGAACCTGGCTTACCGAACCCGGAGGTGAGGTCAGATCCGCATTGAACATGGTCTGGATTGAATCGATCACTAAAACGTGAGGGGTTACATCTTCAATCATTTCAAAAATTAATTCCATGTTCACTTCGGAAACGATAAAAAATTCCGAAGCAATAGTGCCAAGCCGTTTACTTCTCAGTGTCAGTTGATGAATCGATTCTTCACCCGATACATATAAAACGGTCTTTCCTTTATGAGCCAAACCATAAAGCGCCTGAAGCATCAGGGTTGATTTCCCGATTCCCGGATCGCCGCCGATCAAAACAAGAGAGCCAGGGACCAGACCACCTCCCAGGACCCGGTCAAATTCTTGAATATCTGTACACAGACGTTCTTCATCTTCCATTTGCACTGAATCAATAGAAACCGGTTTGTTTTGAAGGACCTCTGCCCGGCCAAAACCATATTTTTTGGGTTTATCCCGGGAAATCTCTTCCATCAGGGTGTCCCAGCTTCCGCAGACAGGACATTTTCCCATCCACTTCGTCACCTGATGTCCGCATTCCTGACAAATAAAAATAGTTTTTGGATTCTTTTTCATTGATCGACCCATTGGATAAATTATGCTATCATAAAAATCAAAATAGTGCCCGAACGAAAACCAGGATTTTTCGTTAAGA
>JAGYNR010000138.1 GCA_018399715.1 Desulfobacterales bacterium
CAAAGTTGATAACATTGGTTTGAATCTGTTTGATCCGATCGGGGTGCTGGTCAATGGCAAAAATTTTTCCACGGGTAATAAAAAGCGCTGCCTCTATGGATACGGAACCGCTTCCGGCGCCAAGATCCCACAGGAGATGATCTTTAAGCAGGCGCAGCCTGGCCAGAGAGACCGCCCTGACCTCTGACTTGGTAATCATACCCCGGTCATGATTGTACCATTGTTCCGGAGCACCGAGAGTCAAAGACCGGGGATGTTCTTTTTGTTCTTTTTTTAAAACAACCACATTCGGCTCTGAAAATGTTGTACCGGAAATTTTTTCAGGCAAAATCCATGTAATTTTTTCGGACATTCCTCCCAGTTGTTCCAGTACACACATGATCCATTTATGCGGGCTTTGTTGGGAAACGAAAGCAGCCAGCCACTGCGGATTTCTTTTCGGATCAGTGAGCACAAAGATATGTTGATTACCCCTCAAAGATGCTGCCAAATCCTGCTCCCGGTTTTTCCCATGTAAACTGATTGTCCGTATGTCGTCCCAGGAAAGCTTAATTCGGGCGCATGCTGCTGCAAGGGTTGAAATGTTGGAATATATTTCAACATGCTGCGGTCCCATAGCTTTCAGCAATGTCTGGCCAATACCATAAAACAGCGGATCGCCTGACGCCAACACGACAATCTTTTTTTTAATTTTCCATTTTTGTATATCTGAAATAACCTCTGAAACAGGAGATACGATTTCTCTTTTTTGAGCCGGGTGTTGCGGAAACCATGATAAAAGCCGTTTGCCGCCTACCAGAATGTCAGCGTGGGCAATGATGTCAAGGTGTTTATGGGTTAGATCGTCAAAAGACAACCCTGTACCTACCACAGCAACCGGATTCATAAAACGTTTTCCTTTTTTCTTTCTTTCCGATATCGCCGGCAAACGGAGACAAAGTGTTTTCCTATGTCGGGTTGGGACCTGAAATGCAAATGAACATAGCTTCCCAGGCATCGATGTTTCCGAAATCCGGGACAGCTTCTTTTAGGTTCGCCCAACCGGTCCCTGGTAGTGTAAACATTTTCAGTCGTTGCAAGGCTTATATCCGATGGTATTTCTGAGTAATGAAATTCATGTCCGCGAACCACCATGCCTTTCGGACCTATTGGTGTATCGGCAATCATGGTAATTTCACGGTATCCTAAAGCCGCCAGTCGTTGTTTCATACAAGTTACAAACGGAAAACAATCTGCCATTTCGAATTGGTTTCCATTTGTATCAATAAGTTTGCTGCAAAGGTACATAAATCCACCGCATTCTCCATATATGGGCATTTTCTGATCGCATTTTTTCCGAATTTCGTTTCTCATCCGGTTGTTTTTGGATAGTTTTTCAGCAAAAAGTTCGGGATAGCCGCCTCCAAAGTATAATCCATCCAGGTTTTCAGGAAGCGAGGCGTCCCGGACAGGAGAGAAAAAAATTAACTCTACACCATTTTCACAAAGTATTTCAAGATTATCCGGATAATAAAAGCAAAATGCATTGTCCCTTGCCACGCCGATTCTAACTGGTTCAAACGACGAAAAACTGGCCGGCTGTTTATGGAAAACAGGTATTGATGGTAAGCGGGCTATTAAATCATTTAAATCCAGATGGTCTTCCATCAGATCTGCAAGACATTCGATGGTTTTATCTGACAGTCCATGGTCATCGGTGGTGACCAACCCTAGATGCCGTTCAGGAATTTCAATGCTATCATTTCGCGGCAGACCGCCCAATACAGGACAATTTTCAATTGATTCCATGGCTTCCGAAAGATACTTAAAATGAGTCGGACTTCCGACCCGGTTAAACAAAACGCCGCAAAATGGACAAGCCGGATCAAATGCGTTAAACCCCATAACGATAGCCGCTGCGCTCCGGGCCAGGCTCCTGGCATCGACAACCAGAAGAACCGGCAGTTTTAGCCATTTGGCTATTTGAGCAGTAGAACCCGCTTCGGATTTGCCGTCATACCCGTCATAAAGGCCCATCACGCCTTCTACCACAGCAATATCGGCGGCTGCCATGTTGCGGGCAAAAATCTCCCTGTTGACGGCAGGGGAAAGCATCCAGCCGTCTATGTTTCGGCTCGTGTTGCCGGTAACACGCTGGTGGTGTCCGGGATCGATAAAGTCCGGACCCACCTTAAAGGGAGCCACGGCAAGTCCCCGGCGTTTGAAAGCGGCCATCAACGCCAAAGCCACAGTCGTTTTACCGCTTCCACTGTGTGTTCCGGCAATGACAATTCCCTTGATGCTGCTTTGGGGTTCATTCACAATAATCAATCCTTGTTTTAATTTTTGGTTGTTACCTGATGACCAAATAAAGTTTTTATTTTATCAGAAATTGAAAGGGTAGGTCGAACCTGCTTTTCTCTTAACAGTTGGTGGTTTATTTCCGAAAGCCTTGCCGGATCGATCCATCCCATGGATGCCGCATGTCTGGCTGCTTCCATGGTATCTTTTACTAACAGCAGTGTTGTTTTACCGGAAGATACTTTTCGGGCAATTTCAGAAATTGTTTTTCGGCGGGATGCAGTGGGGTAAACATCGCGGATATATACAGCCAGGATTCGACCCGGAAACCGACGGATAATTTCAGCGTAAATCTCGGGATCTTTTTGGCCGCTATCACCAATCAGCAGAAATGGAAGGTTTGGATAGGTTTCAATAATTTGTTGGAAACTCATCAATTTGTGATAATGCCGGTTTGGGTCCAGCACAGATGCCCGGGTCATTCGAATGGTCCGCATGATAATCGGGCCGATGGGAAAATCATGAAACGACATAAAATCATGCATCATATCATGCATGCGCCAGGAGCTGCTGGTCACATAAAAAAAAGGGTTTAGGACGCCGCCTTGGGTGCTATCCTGTAATGCACGGTAAAAACTGCTGGCTGCCGGAAATGTAAGTCGGGCATAGGGTGTTTTGAATAAGATGATCAGGATCATTCGGAATCTGTTGGTGGCACGGGTGTAAAGAATGGTGTCGTCGATGTCGCTGATAACCCCGAATTTTGCTGTTTTGGGTGGTATGAATATTTTCGCGGTCTCCGTGGCACAAGGGGCTTTAGGATTGTCAACCAGTTTTAAGATCACTTGGCAGGCATTTTGTTCCGCCAATGTTAAGTTTTGGGGTGAGATATCTATACAGAAGTAACCCCTGTCATTACTACGAACGCATTTGTGATAACTGCCAAACGTGGCAATTACATCCATATGGGGACCCGGGCGGCTGAAAAATCGACAAACCATTTTCCGAAGATTATCAGCGGCTGAGTCCGAATCAGAGGCACGTACAATGCCTCCTTTTTCAATTACCATTCCTGTCAGGTAAATCCGTTTTGATGACCCATACCCATCAAATGCCCGAACACAGAACTTGTTGACAGGTGCGGGAGGACGAATCCGCATTAACCCGGTTCCTTTGCTATTTTTTTTCGAAAACCTGTTGTTCAAAATCTATTTAGCTGTTGTGGTGAAACTTTCAACAGATATTTATCCGAAACCTTAGTAAAGTGCAAGGCCTTCCAGGAATGCTTCAACGTTATAACCCAGTACTTTTTTATTATAGCCGCCTTCCAGAATACCGAAACAACCACTACCTGATCGTCTGGCCGCTTGGGAAACCCATTTTCCGATCTTCCGGTAGTCTTCGGTTTCCAGAAAACCGTTCCAATCCTTAATATGGGCATCAAAACCTGCTGAAACACCTATGATATCCACATTTACACGGGACATCACCCTTTTTACATCCTCAAGATATTTTCTTCGTATTATCGATGCAGGATTATAGATGGCAGTCCAGTCATAATCACCGAGGATATCTACGGTACCATCACCATAATGAAGATCGATATCCAATATAAAACAATTTTCAATAAGCCCCTCTTTTTTCAGCTTCATCATTGCAATGGCCATATTATTGAAATAACAGAAGCCTAAAGAGGAGTTGACGCTGGCATGATGACCCGGTGGCCGGATGAGACCGAATGCCGGTTCTGTCAGTCCGATTCGGGCGGTTTGGATAGCACCGCCTGCTGCAAGAGAGGATATGGTATACAATTTTTTGCGTTTAATTCTTTCCACATGCTCTGGATCATGGACGGCAGAAATATCGGCCTCAGGGGCATAATCAGCCTCAAAAAAATCCACGGTATTGGCTATCACCCTGACAATGGCTTCCATCCTTCCGTCATCAGCAGCAATGTTGTCGGCATAGCCTGGATAAAAAATTTCGCTGAAAACAACTTTCATTTTAGGACTTATACGGCTTCCTGCCATTGCTCAATGAGATAATCAAAAAGGATAGCTTCAATTTTTTCCCATCCCCTGCTGTCAGTTACTGATATGGTTTCGTGTTTATATTGAAAATCCTGACAATATTGCCTGATTTCAGGATGAGCAGCCTTTAGCGTCTCCCAAATGAATCCGGGATCGTCGTCGTTACTGAGAGCGCCGATAGCATCCACTATGGCTACCTTCCCGTCAGGTGTAAATTTCACCTCATCATCTTCTAATGTTAATTTTAAGCTTTTAACCATTGTTATGATATCCTTTTAATTGTTTTTAGCGTTTATATGCCTGATTACAGGTGCATTATGGTAAAAAATAAATGATGAATAAATAGGCTGAACTACTTATTTCACGGAGCCAAATCCTGTATTGAATATAGATATTTACTGGATTTGGCTATCGGGCAGGGAAAATCCACAATACCACGTATTATATTTATAAATTGTTAATCTTTTTTCTGGTCGATAAGGAAGACAAAAAAAGAATGGGGTAAAATTTGTATTTGAATATACTTATATTTGATAAGAACTGCCATCTAGTTTTCGTTCGGGCACTATTTAAAAAACCTTCATAATTTTTTTATTTATAGCATCAAAATTTTCTTTACACAATACTTGAGTTTTCAGATTTTTTATATTGACACGTTGAAATTAGCTGTAAAGGGTTGTCAATCAAAGAGATCAGAGGTCAGAGGGGAGAAGTTAGAGTGTAATTCTGAGTTTTACTCAACATTTGCGGATGGGCTGTTGGATAAGTTGCAATTTCCAACTTGAGGAAACCTGATAAATTAATTCCCCCTTGAGGGCATACGCGTCAAGGGGGGAATTGCAACAAGATACTTGAAACAAGGGCAATAAAATAATTAAATTCTCAGAGAGTTCTAATTTTTAAAAAGTAAAGAGAATTTTTCCGAAAACTCAAGACAATAAAGAAAAATTTTCTTGACAGTAAATTTTTTGTGGTTACTATTTTTTTAAAAAATATGTTTAACTATTTGAAATAACAAGTGT
>JAGYNR010000139.1 GCA_018399715.1 Desulfobacterales bacterium
ATCCAATTTTTTATACTACTTCCCATTAATTCTAAGTTTGATTCAACCATCAGGATCCGATGCAAGACATTAATAATCGCTATCGAATATGTAGCTTTTGAGGTGTATTCGTTTTCGATCCCGACCCCGATCCCGATAGCGAATCCATCATTTCATGTGATTGTCATAATTAGAATTGCTGCTGCTCAGGTTTCTGGTTTGACAATCTCATATCATCAATGTACAATAAATTGTACGTATAAAGGAGGTAAAGTATGAAAGTCATAACCTATACAACTGCCCGGCAAAATCTTGCAAAAACTATGAAAGAGGTCTGTCAGGATCATTCCCCCATTATTATAACAAGACAATCAAACGATTCGGTGGTCATTATGTCGCTTGAGGATTATACAGCTCTCGAGGAAACAGCTTACCTTTTGCGCTCACCGAAAAACACCAGGAGATTAATTGAATCCATCGCGCAGCTTGAGAATAATGAGGGAACCGAGCGAGAGCTTATCGAATGAAATTAATTTTTTCCGATAATGCCTGGGAAGATTACCTTTACTGGCAAAAGACGGACAAAAAAATCCTGTCTCGTATTAACACGCTAATTAAAGAAATTAAACGCAGTCCTTTTAATGGCATCGGTAAACCTGAACCTCTGAAACATGCTCTTTCGGGGTATTGGTTCCGACGTATAAATGATGAACATAGAATCGTTTATAAGGTTTCCGAAAGTGCTATACATTTAGCTCAACTCCGTTATCACTATTGAAGTTAAAGCTATCAGCTATGTTGGGTTTCGTTTCTCAAACCAACCGACAATGTTTGATCTGGTTTAAAAAGTCGTCGAAATTTTTTTCCAAGGCCGGAGTTGGGCGAATTAACAAAAACTTGAATATCAGGTATTAATGTAAGAATCCACAGACAATTATGGGCTGGCGTTTTGTTTTAGCTGTTTGATTTTTTTTAAGATGTCATCATATTGATCTTCAAGATCAAACAGCTCTATCATTACCGGTGGTTTCACGGAATGGGGCGGAATACGTTTTTTTGTTTCAGCGATGGCAGTTTCAAGTTCCTGCAACTTTTGTTGAAGTTCTTCCAGCGTATTCATTGCGTGTAGTTCCAGCTATGGCCAATGGTAAATAGTGCCCGAACGAAAAATCATAGTTTTCGTTCGGGCACTAAATAAATATCATCAACAAGAAAGACCCTTTGCCAGAAGCCAATCTTTAAGTCAAGGGAAAATGGCGGAAGTTACGTTATTTTTATTGACATGATTATTGAATTTTGAAAAAAGGATATGTTCTTATGTCGATTTATCATAATGACAATGAATTGTAGAATCTCAAACAAATTCTTTTAAAAACAGGCAGACAAATCTTTTTTTTTCGGAATTTGTCTGAAACGCCTTTGAAAACAACTACATCTCTAAGATTTTACAAGATGCAACCCGTTGGGACAATAATTGTCCCTTTCTATAATATCATACATGAATACCATCAAAAAAGGAGACAAAAATGGACGCTTTGTTGATGATGATTCTCGTGTTTGTGGGATATATTGTTATGTATCGTCTGTACGGGCGGTTTATCGGGAAAAAGATTTTTGCGCTTGCCAGAGACAGGCTGGTTCCGTCGAAGGAATTTGAGGACGGCATAGATTATGTCCCGACTAAAAAAGAGGTTATTTTTGGTCATCATTATGCTTCCATTGCCGGGACCGGTCCCATTGTCGGTCCGGCAATTGCTGTTATATGGGGCTGGTTGCCGGCGATTATCTGGATTTTTGTTGGCAGTATCATCATTGGCGGCGTGCATGATTTCGGAGCACTGGTGCTGTCCATGCGCAACCAGGGAAAATCGATTTCAGAGTATACGAAAAAATATATCAATTCCAGAACCGGCTTGATGTTTTTTTTAATTGTATTTCTGGAATTGTGGATATTCATCGCTATTTTGGGGCTGGTGATGGCGGTTATCTTTGCAAAATATCCCGCTGCGGTGCTTCCGGTATGGATGGAAATTCCTATCGCCCTTTATCTGGGATACCTGGTGTACAAAAAAGGAAAAAGTATCCTGGGGCTGTCCATCCTGGCTATCATTGCTATGTATGTCACCGTAGTGATTGGTGTGTATTTCCCCATTGAGTTGCCAGGTATTGCGGGTATTCCGCCCACCGGCGGTTGGACAATTATCCTGCTTGCCTATGCGTTTGTTGCATCTGTTCTTCCGGTTACCACCTTGCTTCAGCCCCGGGATTTTATTAATTCCCACCAGCTTATTGTGGCCATGGTGCTGTTGTTAACGGGAGCACTCATTGCCGGATTTTCCGGAAGGATGGAGATTGTGGCGCCGGCTGTGCAGGCTACGCCTCAGGGAGCTCCGCCAATGTGGCCATTTTTGTTTGTCACTATCGCCTGTGGCGCCATTTCCGGGTTTCATGGCCTGGTGTCATCAGGAACCACCTCCAAGCAGGTTGCCAACGAAGAAGATTCTTTGACTATTGGGTACGGGGGAATGCTGATGGAGGGTGTTTTGTCAACCCTGGTGGTTGTGGCGGCAACCGCAGGCATTGGAATGGCTTACAATGCCAATGGTCAACTATTGACCGGAACGGCTGCCTGGACCCATCATTATGCTTCCTGGGCTGCTGCTGCGGGATTGGCATCAAAAATCGGTGCCTTTGTTGACGGCAGTGCCAACATGATTACCACCCTGGGAATTCCTGTTGCCTGGGCCGTAGCTATCATGGGGGTGTTCGTGGCATCCTTTGCCGGAACCTCCCTGGATACAGCTACCCGCATCCAACGGTACGTGTGTACCGAAATTTTCACACGTCTGGGGATCGGCGTATTCCGAAATATTTATTTTTCAACGGCATTTGTGATTATCACGGCTGTTATCCTGGCTTTTGTGACAGGTGCTGACGGCAAAGGTGCTCTCAAGTTATGGCCTCTGTTTGGGGCAATCAACCAGTCTCTGGCCGGATTGGGACTGGTGGTGATGACCATCTATCTGAAAAGCAAAGGCGGCCTGAAATGGGTTTTCAGTGCTGTTCCGGCGGTCTTTATGATTTTTATGACCATGTGGGCGGTTATCATGAATCAGTTCCGGTTTATACAAGGGGGTAACGGGCTCCTTATTGTCACCAACTTTCTGGTTATCCTTATCGTGGCAGACATTGCTGTGGAAGGTGTTATTAAATTCGTCAGTTTCTCATCAAAAGACGATGGATCGGTTTCTCCCGCCTACACCGGTTAAAGAATGGGTATGATCGAAAAAAAACGGTGCCGGAAAGTTTCCGGGCACCGTTTTTCTAAGCGGAGAAAAAATGACCTGCCATGAACTTATAATCGGCTTACGTAAATTTTACTGGATATCCTTAAGTCCGGCATTGATGTTTCTGGGACTGTTGTTTTTGGTGGTCGAAACACCTTTTGATCCGGGTCGGGCTTCCCGCCTTGTAACGGTCATTTTTTTGATCGCCGGAGGGATGTTGGCGATAGCAGTGCCGGTTTGGCAACGGATTTTATTTTCCCGCAATATTACCCAAAACAATTCTGTTGATATTGTTTCGTTTGTCAGGTTTCAGAAGCGGTTAATGGTTTCAGGACTTTTGACTGCCTATCTGGTTCCTTTGGGATTTGTCTGTAACATTTCTCAGGTACCGTTTTTCTGGATCATTATTTTAGCCCTTTACGGCACCTATTATTATTATCCTTCCCAAAAACGTATCCGCATGGATTGCCGGATATTCCGGATTCCGGAAATCAAATGAAATTTTCAGATATCAAAGAAAAAATACAATCAGCTTTCTCGATGCTGGAGCTGATACATAAAGAAAGGGCCGTCGAAATACTGGAGTGGGAAGTCGGAGAACTGGAGAATATATTTTCTTTGCTGGTTCTTGGATCATTCGTGGGAATCCCGGCACCGCCTGTTCAGGTAACCCTGGAACTGCTCTCGTTTATGGAACGCGAGCTTATGATCATGAGTAACAAGGTGTTTACATCGTCTGATCCTCTGGCTGAAGTCTGCTCGGTTCTGGATGCTTTTTAAAATGGATGGGTATTAGAATCAATCATCGTGCCTGAAAATATAAAAAATGATCCAAAAAAGGAATTTTCGGATAAGTCCCGATGCTCTGCAGAAAAGATCCCGGTGATTCATATGTTCATTGGAAAAGGTGGCGTGGGAAAGTCTACATCATCGGCACTGACCGCACTTCACGGAGCAAGACAAAAATATAAAACGCTTTTGGTTTCCATGGATCCGGCGCACAACCAGAGTGATATTTTTGAAACACAGTTTTCCCATAAATCAACCCGTATTCTCGAAACCCTCGATATCATAGAGGTAAACGAAAAGATTTGGGAAAAAAAGTATCTTCAGCAGACCCTGAAGCATCTTCAGGAAACTTATAATTACCAAAGCGCTTTTGGGATGCAGGGGTATTTTAAGGTGCTCAGGCATTCCCCCGGAATAGAGGAATTCGCCCTGACCCTGGCGTTTTCTAATATTCTCAAAACATTTAAAGACAAAGATCTGCTTATTTTTGATATGCCGCCGACCGCTCAGTCACTCAGATTTTTATCTCTGCCGTCTATTACCCGTATTTGGCTCAAAGAACTGATCCAGTTGCGCAAGGCCATTTTGAAAAAAAAAGAAATCATCACGAAAATCAAGATCGGAACAAAAGAATTCGAACAGGACCGCATTTCATCACGGCTGGGTGAAATGAATGGTATGTATCAGCAACTGGAAACCCTTTTTGGCTCCAATGATATGCATATTAACCTGGTGATGAATCCAGACAGGCTTGCTTTTTCCGAATCGTTGCGAACTGTGGAAAAACTGGGGGCTGTCAACCTTGCCCCTTCCCATATTTTTTTGAATAAAATCCAGGCCGGAGACGATATCGGGTATATTCAACAGACATTTGACACGAAACCCATTCTTTGTTTGAACATGTCCCGGTACCCGTTAACCGGAATTGATGCGTTATCGTCTTGCCTGAACGAACAACACGTTGTATTCTCAGATTTTCTGACAAAAGATGTTTCGTTATCCGGCAACTATTTTTAGTTAGTGCCCGAACGAAAAATCCTGGTTTTCGTTCGGACACTAACTATGATAACCACATGAAATGATAGATTCTCTGCTATCGCTATCGGGACCGGGATCGAATACACCTCAAAGGCAACATATTCGATAGCGATAGCGATCCCGATAGTGATGTCGATTAAAAAATCGCTCAGTTTAGGTAGAATTGATGAGGTTTGATGCAAAAATATTGACAATTTGAGTTTT
>JAGYNR010000014.1 GCA_018399715.1 Desulfobacterales bacterium
TCGGCGATTGATACCCTTAACCACCTGAAATTCACCACAGATATTGTTCAACTTCAGGTAAATGAAAGCACACCGATGCCCGTCGGCATGCGGTTTGCCGCCAAAAATCCGGTTTGGATCATTTCGGGAGAACTTCAGTAGTGCCCGAACGAAAACCAGGATTTTTCGTTAAGATCAAGGAAGACGAAAATTTTAACCACAGGCATACATTAAGTATTTCGAGGATTAAAATTTGAGTCTGACGCAGATATTGGCGAAAAAGACAGTTTTCGTTCGGGCACTATTTAAGCAATCCCTTACTTTCCAGCCATTGCCGTGCCACTGTGCTGATATCTTCATGGCTTACATCCACACTGGCGTTTAACCGCCGGATTTCCCGGGTCGTAAGATGCTCAGCGATCGGTTTTAAAATATCGGGGATGTCAGGATACTGTTTTAAAATCGCTTCACGAACTACCGGTGCCGGATGATACGCCGGAAAGTAGTGTTGATCATCTTTCAGGGTAATAAATCCAAATGCCTCTATCCGGCCATCAGTAGCAAATCCCATGGACACATCGACATTTTTGTCCCGAAGCGCCTGGTAAACCAGCCCCGAATCCATCTTTCTAACCTTGTCATACGGTAACCGAAAGCCATATGTTTTCATCAGCGGCTTAAACCCGTCCGGACGTTCCCAAAACTCAGCATTTACCCCCACAACCAGCTTATCGGGATATTTATTGATATAGTTACTTAAATCACTGATACTGACAATTTCCAGCTTTTTAGCCTGCCTTTCTCTCATCATCAGCGTATAAGTATTATTGAATTTGACCGGATGAAGCCAAACCAGCCCCAACCTGGCATCCGCTGTTTTTACCCACTCGTACACTTTTTGGGGATCGGTCATGACATCCCGATCGGATTGTTTATGGTAAACCGTATAAGCACTTCCGGTGTATTCGTAATAAAGGTCGATCTGATGGTTAACCAAGGACCTGCGCACCACGGCCGAGCCGACGCCTGTTTTTAACATTACCGGCAATCCATTTGCCTCCAGAAGGGTTTTGGCCAGTTCTGACAACAGATACTGCTCCGTAAAGTTTTTACCGCCGACCACAATCGGATCAACTGCCTGGCTTGTTGTAGAAAACAAACTGATCATGAGGACAGCGATGACCATAATAACTGAGTATTTGAATAAGAACATACACTTAAGCATAATTTTCTCTCCTGCTTCTCATCATTCAATCCATTTCTGTTTTCAGGCGAATACCTTTTGGGATTAAAAACAGGCTTAGCATTTCCACGAGGTAGTCTGCGCAAAGCGCTATCAGCACCGTAGGAATAGCCCCTGCAAGCAGCTTATCCGGGCGCATTAAATTGATCCCGATAAAAATATGCTCGCCCAAACCGCCGGCTCCGATTAAAAACGCCAGAGCAGCGGTTCCGATATTAATCACCAGTGATATCCGGAAGCCGGTGAGAATCACTTTCATGGCGTTAGGCAATTCAACTTCGAATAAAATCCGAAAATTGGACATGCCCATACCTTTGGCGGCATCGATTATCCATTTTGGAACTGACATAATACCAGCCAGCGTATTTCGGGCAATGGGTAAAATCGAATAGATCAATAACGCGAAAATGGCCGTTTTGTATCCGATACCCAAAATACTCATCACCAGGGCAATAACAGCCAAAGAGGGAATGGTTTGCCCCAGACCGACGATGTACATGATGATCCCCGAAAATTTTTTGAAGCCCGGGCGGGTAAAAACAATCCCCACCAACAGGCCGATAGCGGTGGCAAATGCCATGCTTACTGCAACCATCCATAGATGCTGAATAATCAGATGGATCGTATACTGAAATTCAAAGGGATCGGAAAGATATGCGATCACTTTGAAACGTTCCAGCGCAATCCCACAGCCAATCATCATTGCAAGAGCCATAAGGCGCCAGATTTTGTAAAATATTTCACTCATCTATATGTTTTCTTCCGATCTTTATACCGGCCGGCGTTACCAGTTTTTCCAACAGTGCCATGGCAGTATCAACCACAATTGCCAGCAACGAAACCAGTACGGCGCCGGCCACGATCATTTCTCCGTAAACTCTTGCAATCCCTTGCTGAATAAAGACCCCTAGTCCGCCGGCGCCAATATAGGCGGCTATAGCTGCGATACCAATATTCATCACGGCTGCGGTCCGAAGACCTGCTACAATAACCGGGATAGACAAGGGAATCTCAATTTCCCTTAATCGGCGCCATGTACTCATTCCCAATCCTCTGGCAGCATCCACCAGCTCGGCAGGTACATTTTGAATCGCGGTGCAGGTGTTTCGTATAATGGGCAACTGGCTGTATAGTACCAGTGCGGTAATGGCCGGAACTTTTCCCAGCCCTTGTCCGATCAATGACAGAAGGGGCAGCATGATACCGAAAAGGGCGATTGAAGGTGTGGTCATCAACACGTTGGCAATATTGATTACCTTTTGAGCAGCCTTTTCATGCCGTGTGATAACGATACCCATCGGAACTCCGATTCCAATAGCAATAACCAAAGCGATCGTAACCATCCAGATGTGCTCCCAGGTAAGCATGAGGCACTTTGCCCGATGATCTGTCATAAATTGCCAGATATGCATTGAAAGTGATCCTTTTGGGTTTGATGGTATATTTCCATAATCGATGTTTGAATGTCTTCCAGTGAAATAGTACCGAGCAGCTTATGGTTTTCGTCAACAACACACAAAAGTCGAATGTTGTACATCAGCATGGCCGACAGCACATCTTTTAAAGAATCATACGGATAAATCTGTATCGGATAGTGTTTGGCTATTTTTTTAACAAGGCCGTCTTTTTCTTTCAGCATTGAAGGGGTAACATACCCCATTGGCCGTTCCTTTTCGATCACCGTTGCATGGTTTAACTCATTATCCCGAAGAAATTTTAGTGCGGTGATGGTATCGGTAGACGCCTCGATCAGACGATAAGGTGCTTCAACCATGGCATTTTTTGCTTTTCGGAGTCCTAGTACCTGCAACCCCCGGTCAGCTCCGACAAAATCAGCGATGTACTTATTCTTGGGTCTTGTCAGGATCATTTCAGGCGAATCATACTGAATAAGATGTCCCTGATCGAAAATAGCAATTTTATCCCCCATTTTAATGGCTTCCTGAAGATCGTGGGTGACGAAAATAACAGTTTTTTTTAGTTTTGCCTGAACCCTTAAAAATTCATCCTGAATTCCCACCCGATTGATCGGATCGATGGCTCCGAATGGTTCATCCATGAGAAGAATATTGGGATCGGCAGCCAGACATCGGGCCACACCTATGCGTTGCTGCTGTCCCCCGGAAAGTTCCGCCGGATACCGATCCCGGTATTTTTCAGGTTCCAGCCTTAACATGGTCAAAAGTTCGTCAGCTCGTCTTTGAATACGTTGTTTATCCCATTTCAACAGTCTGGGAACGGTAGCAATATTGCCATAAATGGTTTTGTTGGGAAAAAGACCGACGGCCTGAATGGCATAGCCCATAGACTGACGTAATTTTACCGGATCAGTGTCCATTATATCCCGGCCATCGACCGTGATTTTCCCCCGGGTTATTGGAATAAGCCGGTTGGTAAGCCGAAGCAGCGTTGTTTTTCCGCAACCCGACGGACCGAGCAGGGTGACCACATCCCCTTTTTCCACTTCAAAACTGACATTATCCACGGCGGTGACGGTTTTTCCTCCAAAACCAAATATCTTGGTAACCTTTTCATATCGGATCATTGGTCTCTCTCTATCAACATCCTATATCCTGGCCGACTTTGCCCAAAGATTATTATCGAGAATGTAATCCTCGTATTCATCTTCAGGCACCCCAAGGGATGAAACAGCTATATTTTTTACGGAGATTCCGGCCAAATGAACCGTTTCAGGATCACCTGAAATAAGGGGATGCCACCATGCCAGATCTTTTGTTTCCATTACCAGCCGGTACGCACAGGTTTTTGGAAGCCAGCGAAATCTGGCTATTTTAAAAGGATTCAGCCATTCACAATCCGGCGCAATGCGGGTTCGGTGGGCATATATCGTACATCGGCAGGTTTTCAGATCCAGGTATCGACAGGCTAAATTCGTATAGTATACTTTACCGTTTTTAGCATCTTTTAATTTTTCCAGACAGCAGCGTCCGCAGCCGTCACATAAAAGTTCCCATTCCTTCCGGGTCATTTTCTGAAGGGGTTTTTCTTTCCAGAAACCGGTTTGGCGTTTATTCATCATGCATTTCATAATTCTCTGGTTAACAAGGTTCATTAACAGATTTTACAGACACCGGATCTTGACATAAATTCGCTTTTAGGTCAAAGACGGGTTTTTAAGACTTGGGGTTATTTCTAAAAATTTTATCATACAAATATCTTTCGAAAGGGGCAAATCTTTTTTCTCCTTGCTTTTTTTAAGGGGAACCTTTACAAATTTCGTCTAAACTCAAACCTAAACTGAGCGTTAAAAATTTTGGAAAGGTTATTTTACAATGTGATTAAAAGGAAGGAAGTATAAACCATGAACATTAATCCAATTGCACAGCAACTTAATTCGACTATTAAAAAGGGAAATTCATATTTGATGGAAATGCTTTCCAAAACCGGACGCAGATTGTTTTTCCCCAAAGGAATTCTTTCACAAAGTGCCGAAGCAAGACAAAAGGCTTATGACAAATTCAACGCTACTATCGGTATTGCTACCGATAACCTTCACACCATGCATCTGCCCTCAATTATGAACAGTGTTCAGGGATTAAGGGTCAGTGACGCACTCACCTATGCGCCTTCTTTCGGTATCCCCGGTCTGAGGCAGGCATGGAAAGATGCAATGCTCAAAAAGAATCCGACGCTGAAAAATAAAACCATCAGCCTGCCGATTGTGACAAACGGCATCACTCATGGAATCAGCGCTTTTGCCGATATGTTCATTGATCCTGATGATGTACTGATATTCCCTGACAAAATGTGGGGCAATAACAACCTGATCATGTGTATACGAAAGGATGCAGAAATCAGCCAATATCCGCTTTTCAGCGAAATGAACCGTTTTAATATTCCGGCATTTGAAAAAGCAGTGCGACAAAATGCAGAAAACAACTACAAGATTATTGTCTTCTTAAATTTTCCCAACAATCCCACCGGTTACACGCCTACCGAAGAAGAAGGTAACCAGATTGCTGATGTTCTCACTAATGTCGCCAAAGAGGGAACCAATGTGATTGCAGTTACAGATGATGCGTATTTTGGTCTCCGTTATGAATCGTCTGCCATGAAAGAATCGTTGTTTTCCCTATTGTGCGACAGGCATCCGCGGATGCTGGCAGTCAAGCTGGACGGGGCAACCAAGGAGATGTTTGTCTGGGGCTTAAGAGTCGGATTTATTACCTATGGCACATTGGTCGATGGCAATTATCATGATTTTTATGACGCTTTGGAACGAAAAACCGCAGCCGATATCAGAGGTTCCATATCAAATGCCTCACATCTTAGCCAATCTATCGTTTTAAAATCCATGCTCAGCCCCGATGAACTTGAAACAGAACGTGCAGCTAAAGTTCAGCTTTTGAAAAACAGAGCCGTTAAAATCAAAGAAATTTTAAAAAATCCAAAATATGATGATGCATGGGAAATGTATCCTTTCAATTCAGGATATTTCATGTGCTTGAAACTCAAATCTGTCGATGCCGAAGAACTTCGGGTCCATATCCTTGACAAATATAAAGTTGGCACCATTTCGATCAATCAGACGGATCTTCGAATTGCGTTTTCATGCGTTGATGAAGAAAATCTGGCGGAATTGTTTGATGCTGTTTATCAGGGCGTCAAAGATCTGGAGTCTAAAAAATAAAATATAAACATAGACTTACTTTCTCCAAAATTTATTATGGAAAGAGGACGCTATTCATTTAAAAACTGGTTAAGCAATTTCGGATGCTTAGCGAAAAAGCCGGTCAAATTGGCCCGGGCCGGCAAATGGACGGTTTATTTTATTCTAATCGGACTTATTGCCGGACTGGGGTCAATTGTCTTTCACTATCTTTGCCAGTTGGGAATCCATTATTTCATGGATATGATAGCCGGATATCGTCCTCCCACTCCCGCGGGAGAGCATCATCTGATCCCCTCGACCTCCCGCCCTTTTAACAGATGGATCCTACTGTTTCTTCCAGCTTTCGGCGGTATCATCAGTGGCTGGATTGTCTATACATTTGCCCCGGAGGCCGAGGGTCATGGAACGGATGCTGCCATCGACGCCTATCACAGGAAGGGCGGATTTATGCGTAGCAGAGTGCCTATCGTGAAAACCATTGCCTCTGCTATAACCTTGACAACAGGCGGCTCCGGTGGCAGAGAGGGGCCTATCGCACAGATCGGGGCGGGTTTTGGCTCATTTCTGGCAACAACACTGAAGCTTTCTGACAGGGAACGAAGAATTATGATGGCGGCCGGAATCGGGGCCGGTGTGGGTAGTATTTTTCGGGCGCCTCTGGCTGGTGCACTTTTTGCGGCTGAAGTTCTCTACCGCGATCCGGAGTTTGAATCCGAAGTCATCATTCCCTCCGGGATTTCATCGGTAGTGGCTTACTGTCTTTTCTGCCTTGTTTTTGGATGGGGCTCTCTTTTTCAGTCCCCTGACTTTTTATTTAGAAATCCTCTTGAACTCGGTCCCTATATAGTCCTTTCCTTGGTTTTGGTCGTTACGGGAATGTTGTATGTAAAATCCTTTTATGGCATTACCCACATCTTTCGGTCCGTCAAATGGTTGCCCAATCATCTAAAGCCAGCCATAGGAGGACTTTGTACTGGTATCATTGGTTTTTTTCTTCCCCAAACCCTGGCTTTCGGCTATGGGTTCGCCCAACAGGCACTGAATAATGAGTTGACCATCTCATTTCTTCTACTACTGGCTCTCGGGAAAATCGTTACGACTTCGTTTTCAATTGGTTCCGGCGGTAGCGGTGGCGTTTTCGGGCCATCGGTGGTAATTGGTGGTGCGATGGGCGGTGTTGTGGGCAAACTATTTCATTTTCTCATGCCGGGCATCGTAACAGAACCCGGTGCATTTGTAGTGGTTGGAATGGCCGGTTTTTTTACTGCCGTTTCAAATACGCCCATTTCCACCATTATATTTGTCAGCGAAATGACCAACTCTTACCATCTGTTGCTTCCCAGCCTTCTGGTCTGTTCGGTTTCGTATCTGACCGCCCAGCGATGGACTATTTATCATCGCCAGGTCAAAAGCAAAATCGATTCCCCGGCCCATGCCGGGGAATTCTTTATTGATATTCTTCAGACCATAAAAGTAAAAGATTTGATGCAGCATGTCCGTCAAGTAAACCCGATTCCCCAGGAAATAAGTTTTTCCGAATTCAAAAAAATTTTTTCGAAAACCAAACAGCATTATTTCCCGGTGATAGACAACAATCAACGGCTCACAGGTATTTTTTCCAGCACCGATATCCGCGGAGTCCTGTTTTCCCCAGGCATCGGGGCCCTCATCCGCATGAAAGATATCTCCACCTCGGACATCATCGTGACCTCTCCATCCGAAGATCTCAATGCAGTTCTGCAAAAATTTACGATAAAAAATATCGACAGCCTTCCGGTAGTCCGAGACGATGACCACGGTATCCTTATCGGAATGTTAAATCGTCGTGAAGTCATTTCTTTTTACAACAAAAAAGTACAGGACATAAAAACCGGAGGGGAAAATTCATCTGAAGCCGCGCAGGAGTTTCTACATCACCAATAAATAATATTCGAAATTGACCATCAAATCTTATTTCAGCGAATTATATCAATTATAAATACTATCAAATAGCTACGGACTGCTATTTTATTCCGTTATATTTTTTTCTCTACTGATTTTATTTTTCCGGCAATTCTTCCGCTGTGACCTTTGCGATAATCGACTTTTATGGTCATGTATATTCTGTCGCTTTGCTGTTTTAAATTTTCAAAACATTGTTGGATAACTTCCATAACATCGTTCCAATCTCCTTCAATACAAGTGCCCATCGGACCAAGCTGATAGGTCAGTTTGCTTTTTTTAATAATCTGTAAAGCTTCAGCAACATAAGGACTAACACTTATACCCTTGTCAATGGGAAATATCGAAAAATCAACAACAACACTCACAAATTTTATCCTTTCGTTATTTTGATTATCCAGTGCCCCAACGAAAACGCTATTCTTTAGCAAATTTCCTAAAAGCATCCAGGGCAACAGGTAAAAGACGACGGATAAATCCCTCCTTGTCCCGGTCGCTTAAACCCAGATATTCATTTCTCCGGGGATGGTGATGTACCAGAACCGGGGGATGACGGGTACATTCTTTTTTTACCTTGTCAAATTTTTGGACTATTTCGATAAGGCTATACTGCTCGCAAGGGATTGGTTCAACCCAACCCAGACGCCGTTCCATTTCAAAACGGACCTGATCTGCCAAAAAGAAATGAATATCTATCACCCGAAGCTGATCTTGTTTATCTAACCAGTCAAATTTGATACCATGGCCTAAATTTAATACCGCCATAATGAATTCATAAAAAGCAAAGGCACTCTCCTCTCCCGGTTGAGCCAGAAAATAAAGAGTTTTATCCGAAATGTCGGAAAGTCTTGAATCTTGTACAAAAGATTCTTGAAAACGTTTTTGCCAAAAATCCAGACCCTTTTGCCCTGTTGTCTTGCTTCGATATTTTCCGAGATCGATAATTTCTGCCATTATTTTTTTTCAAGTCTGCCAAATATAATGCGGCTGTGTTTAATTTATACAATGGTGATGCTAAAAATGTAGTGATCATGTAAAAAATCATAAAGCACAAAATACATGAAAATTCGTTTTTTTATTTTAGATCTTTAATTCCTGTCACTACCTGTTTATAACCACCCGTACAATATATATAAATGACTTATTCATGAATAACTAAATACCCTTGTGTTTTTTTAACACGCTATATACCTTATGTCAAAATTTAAAGATTTTATCATCTTCTTGATAACCAATAACCATCTTGACATCATTACCTGCCAGCGTGTAATAAGAAAAGAGATTGTAAGATATTTAAAATAAATATATCTGCTATCTTTTATAAATTGTTGAAAAGCATCCCACATATTACCGCAAAAAGGAGACATTTGAATGGAGTTTAAAGCGAAGATTTTAGCCATTTTTGTCTTCGGGATTTTTTCCCTGATTCATTTTGGCGTTGGTGCCGTATTCTCGTTTGCTCAGACAGAAAACAAGTCAACGGTGGTTCATGTAGAGAATTTTCAGCAACATAACGCCGTTCAGGACAAAATAATAGAAAATCCTTTATCCGTTTATGAATCAAAAGCAATTCATGTTGCGGCTCAAGAAAGCGAGCAGGTTCAAGACACTCATACCCATGGACACGGTCATTTCAATTTGGGAGAAGTACTTCCGCTCTGGAGTTGTATACCTTTTGCCTGTATTCTTCTTTCCATAGCTCTTTTTCCACTTCTAGCACCGGAATTTTGGCATCACCATTTCGGTAAAATTTCAGCTTTCTGGGCAGCAACCTTGGGGATACCTTTTCTGATTGCTTACCGTAGCCTCGCGCTTTATGAAATATTTCACATCATACTGGCCGACTATGTTCCCTTTATCATTTTGTTGTGGTCCCTTTATACTGTCAGCGGTGGAATACTTTTAAGGGGAAGTCTTCGGGGCACTCCTGCTGTTAACACCGTTATGCTGATCATCGGAACAGTACTAGCATCATGGATGGGTACCACGGGGGCGGCCATGTTGATGATTCGCCCTTTTTTGCGAGCCAACAGCTATCGTAAGAGCAGAACATTTATGGTCGTGTTTTTCATATTCCTGGTCGCCAACATCGGCGGCTCTCTGACACCTCTGGGAGACCCGCCATTATTTTTGGGATTTCTTCATGGCGTAGATTTTTTCTGGACCTTCAATATATTACCGCACATGATGGTAGTAGCAATCATTCTTTTGGTGCTTTATTTTGCGATTGACAGGCATTTTTATAAAAAAGAAGTAGGAGAAGTTCCTCCCGACGACGGTGTTAAAGAACCTTTGAAATTAAAGGGGATTCATAACTTCCTGTTTCTGGGGGGGATTGTCGTATCTGTTCTCATAAGCGGCGTAGTGGATTGGGGAAATATTAATGTCTTAGGCGTTCACCGGGCGATCCAGGATTGGGTTCGCGATGGCCTTCTGATTCTAATGGGTATATTATCTTTGGTAACCACTTCTTTTAAAATCAGGGAAGATAACGAATTCACATGGTTTCCTATTATTGAAGTTGCCTATTTGTTTATTGGCATATTTATTACCATGATTCCGGCATTGCTCATTTTAAAAGCCGGATCAAAAGGAGAACTTGCTTTTCTTATTAATGCGGTTCAACAGCCGACGCATTACTTCTGGGTCACGGGTGCGCTGTCAGCCTTTCTGGATAATGCCCCCACATACCTGACGTTTTTTAACACGGCACTAGGAAGCTTTTATTCCGGAATGCCGGAACATCAGGCGGTTGAACTTCTCATGAGCGATAAGGCAATCTATTTAAAGGCCATATCTACAGGAGCCGTATTTTTTGGTGCCTGCAGTTACATCGGCAATGCGCCAAACTTTATGGTACGATCTATTGCTGAAGAATGCGGTACCCCGATGCCCAGTTTCTTCGGGTATATTATAAAGTATAGCCTGATTTTTCTGGTTCCCTGTTTTGGAATTATTACATTAATTTTCTTTTAAAAAAATCAAGCTATTAACTATAATACTATTGTAAGTATTGTTTAAAAATTTCAAAAATAACAATCAGAAGAGGCAAAAGTGCTAAAACGGTGTTTGGAATTTAAAATGGCCATTGTAGGGGCCGGAAAATTTTGCAAAAAATTTATTGAGTATTTTTACTACAATGGTAATACCGATATTCGCCCAAAAATATTAGGCGTTGCCGATAAATGTCGAAATGCACCCGGAAGAAAACTGGCCGAAAAAATGGGTCTGTTTACAACCAACGATTACACAAAATTATATGATTTAAAGGGTCTTCAGTTGATTCTGGAACTGACCAACGATCCAACGCTTGCCGATGTAATAGCAAAAACAAAGCCTGACCATATCGAAATAATCGACCATTTTGATGCCCGAACCTTGTGGGATACACTTTTGGTGGAAAGCATCAAAGATAAAGGTCTGAAAGAACTGGAGGGCAAAAAAAATGATCCGGCGGCTATTGTTTCAATTTTTGAAAAAATGACAGATCAGTTTTCATCCATCATACAAGAGAGAAACAACCGGTCCCGCGAGATTGAAAAAGAACTTTTCCAGCAGGAGCGATCTGTCTCCCAGATTATTCAGGGAAGTACAATTCCCACCTTTGTGATAAACAAAGACCATGTTGTTACTCACTGGAACAAAGCCATGGAAAAGCTCGTTGGCTATAAAGCCGAGGAAATTGTGGGGACAAAAAACCAATGGTTGCCTTTCTACAACAGAAAACGTCATACCATGGCGGATGTTATTCTCGATCATATTGAGGAAAGAGAGATAAAAAAACTCTACGGTGACAAATGGCAAAAATCACCTCTTATCGCCGGAGCCTACCAAGCGGAGGACTTTTTTCCAAAACTCGGGGAGAATGGCAAGTGGTGTTTTTTTACCGCAGCACCTATCAAAGCTCCCGATGGGTGCATCATTGGCGCTATCGAAACACTATGGGATAAAACAGAGGACAAACGGGCAGAGGAGGAAAAAGAACGGTATACTCGTGAATTAAGCACACTTCTCGCCATTTACACGGCACTAAGTTCTCCAATGGATTTCAAAGGGCGGATAGATAATGCTATGCAGGAGCTAATGGATTTTTTGAATGCCGACGGCGTTTGCATATTTTTGGTTGATCATAATGGTGATTTCCATTTGAAATACTCCAAAGGATTATGTGAAGATTCCTGCAAGGATTGCTATAAGGCCAATCCTGATTGTATAATCAACTGGGTGGCCCAAACCGGTAATTTCACAATTCTCGAAGATCCTCCACAGAATTGTTCTAAAAAAGTCCGTTTTCTGGTACGTGAAAATTTCAAATCTCTTGTCTATATTCCAATTAGTAACAAAGAAAGGGAGGCATTTGGTGTTATCCGAATCGGCAGCAAAAAAACCGGCCACTTTTCCTATCAAAAACAAGATATCCTTGAACTGATCGCAAACCGTATCGGTGTGGCAATTGAAAACGCCATGCTTCAGGAACAATACATCCGTTCGGAAGAAAAATACCGAACCCTTTTCAATAATGATCCTAATCCTATTTTTATTATCGACAGCAGCACTTTTAAAATTCAGGATATTAACCAGAGGGCTCAGGATAAATACGGATTTGCCAGGGAAGAGTTATCCGGTGTTTCCTTTTTAAAACTTGGCGATCCGGATGATAACGAAGTATCCAGGGGTCTGAAAAAATTATCCAGAGAGCACTCTTTATTGTTTTCCAAAAAGCGCCATTACCGAAAAGACGGCAAAGCTTTTTTTGTCAATATCAGTGTCAGCTATGCCCAATATTGTGAAAGCAATGTTATGATTGCAACGACGTCGGATATCAGCGAAAGCGTGGAAAAGGAAACTCAGCTTATTCAGGCCAGCAAAATGACGACCCTGGGCGTTATGGCCGCCGGTATGGCCCATGAAATTAATCAGCCTCTGAATGTTATCCAGATATGCGCTGATTTTTTTCTGAAAATGTTAAAACGCAAAAAACCTATCAAGGATGAAGACTTGAGGAGTATGGCCAATGATATTATAGAAAATGTGGACCGTGCCACCAAGGTTATCAAGCATGTGCGGGATTTTGCACGGCAATCAGAGGTCAAACGAAGCAAGATAAATATCAACGAGCCACTAGAGGATGTTTTCAAGGTTTTAGGTCATCAATTAAAAGTGCACCAAATCGAACTGATATTGAATCTGGAACCTGATATTCCACCCATCATGGCCGACCATAACCGAATGGAGCAGGTGTTTATCAATCTGGTCACCAACGCCATTGATGCCCTTGATGAAAAGGCCGAAAAAAAGGAATATAAGGACAGCGATAAAAAACTTTGCATTAAATCCTTTACAGAAAACAATAATGTGATAGTAACGGTTAGAGATACAGGAATCGGTATGACCGACGAGGTAAAGGAAAAATTATTCGAGCCGTTTTTTACCACTAAAAAAACCGGAAGAGGGACTGGCTTGGGGGTAAGTATCAGTTACGGCATCGTGAAAGATTATGATGGGGACATCGAAATTGAAAGCAAACTCGGGGTCGGCACCACCTTTAAACTGAAATTTCCTGCAATGCAACAAAATGCGTAATTGTATTTTATGGCAAAACTTTTGTTAATAGATGACGAGGAAGCCAATGTTCGGGTGATGGCTATATCACTTCGCAGTGACGGCTATGATGTTGTAACGGCCTATAGCGGTGAGGAAGGACTGGATGTTTATGAAAAAGAAAACCCGGATATCGTCGTCACCGATATTAAAATGCCCGGCATGGATGGCATTGACGTATTAAAAGCAATCAAGGAACGTAATCCAGAGTCTGAAGTTATTATTATTACCGGTCATGGAGACATCGACAACGCCATTGAAGCATTGAAATACGGGGCGTCGGACTTTATCAACAAACCTGTCAGAGATGATGCCTTAGCTGTGGCCCTGGAAAGAGCCTTAGAAAAGCTTGACATAAAAAGAAGACTCAATGAATATACCGAGAACCTGGAAAAAGAAGTATCCAAGGCTACCCAAGAATTGCGTCGGCAATCCCACTTTATGGAGAAACTAATTTTGACATCCCAGGAAGGAATTGTAGCAACGGATAAGAAAATGAAGGTTGTTATTTACAATCCTTCCGCTGAAGTCATCCTAGGATATGAGCCTGAAACGGTTATAAATAAAAAAAGGGCCATGGATCTGTTTCCCAAAGAGGTTATGCGCTTGTATGTCGCCAGAAAACATGACTCAAAATCTATCAAAAAGTTGCAATGGAGAGAGGTTCAAGTACGGGATAAAAATGGTATTCAGATTCCAGTACGCTTTACCGGAACTTTTTTATATGAAAAAAACAATATTATGGGCAGTGTTGCGTTTATGCAGGATTTAAGAGAAATTAAACGACTTGAAAAAGAACTTCTCAGGTCTGAACGACTGGCAACTATCGGGCAGACCGTTGCCGGTATGGCCCATAGTGTCAAAAATATTCTGCACGGATTTAAAGGCGGCAACTATTTGATGGAGATTGGATTTAAAAAAGATGATACTGAAAAACTCAAGGCCGGCTGGGACATGATCCAGAAAAATATCCGTCAGACATCTGAACTAGTAATGGACCTGTTATCTTTTTCCAAAGAAAGACCACCTGAATATGAACCATGTCGTCCGAATGATATTGCACGAGATGTTTGTGAAATACTCAAAGAAACCGCCCATGAGCATAATGTAAGGATTTTGAAGGATCTCGATCCGGCCATCGGTCAGGTGCGTATGGACCCGCGGAGTGTTCACAATATTTTGATGAATCTGGCTTCCAACGCGGTTGATGCCTGTATTTTTGATGAAAACATTGATAAATCCCGGCGTGTGATATTGAAAACGGTTCTTGAAGAAAATGGTGTTGTTCGTTTTGAGGTGAAGGATAACGGAGTCGGCATGACACCTGATGTTCAGGAAAAAATTTTTACTTCTTTCTTCAGCACCAAAGGACACATGGGAACAGGCTTAGGACTGCTGGTCACCCGTAAGCTGATTGAGGAGCATAACGGAACCATTGATATGCAGTCCGAGCCGAATAAAGGTACTACTTTTATCGTGAGAATTCCTTTTGAAAGAGTTGAAGGTAACTTAGTAAATACTGACAAGCATTGATCATAACCTGATGAATCATATATTAAATTATTAAGGAGGATATTACATCATGGGGAAAAAAATTCTGGTCGTCGATGATGATCCTGATGTTCGTTTGTTCACTCAGGCAGTTCTGGAGGAAAATGGGTTTACTCCCTTAATGGCCAATAATGGTGAAGAGGGAGAACAAATGGTTAAAAGGCAAAAACCGGACCTGATTGTCCTGGATATTCTGATGCCGAAGGAAAGCGGAATTCGGCTATACCGAAAACTGAAGACAGATAAAGAATTTAAAGACATACCAGTCGTCGTTCTTTCCGGAATTGCTGAAAAATCATTTCTTAGGTCTCAGAAAGTGCTCACCGAGTTTGGCGGGGATCCGGTACCCGAACCTGAAGCATACATGGAAAAACCAGTTGATGGAGATGTCCTGGCTGAAACGATAAAAAAAGTTATCGGATAATGTTATCATATCCCGTGACATTGGTTTAGAAACAACAATAAGGAATGAAGAAATGGAGATTCGTAAGCTGCTGTTCGTGACCAAATTTGAGGAATTAGGCTTTGATGCCCTGCAGTCCTTATTGACGCTCAGAAATGCCCATTTGGAACATGTAGTATTCATGAACGTCATCGAAAGAGATGAGGTCGCCATGCAAAGGGGGCTCGGATACAAAAGAAGTGAGGCAGTGAGGCTTCGGGAGCGGGCGAATATCCGGTTTATCGACTGGGCGGAAGATCTCTTCGAGCAAGGCATGGAGGTAGGGGTATATATTGTTGTCGGAAATCTAATTCCCCAGGTGATTATTGCTGCTGAAAAAGAAGATGCCGACCTTATCGTTATCGGATGTCGTGATCAAAGTAAGCTCGAAATGTTCTACTCCGGTTCCGATATCACCGAACTTTTAAAAAGATCTGAACGACCGGTGCTTGTTTACAAACCAATGGCAAGGTCCGGAATCGTTTTGGAAAAGCCTTTCGAGAAACCACTTTTGGCTGTTGATGGATCACCTGCCAGTCTCAGAGCTGTACAATATATCGAAAAGCTAAAAAATGTGGTCAATGAAGTTCACCTTCTTTATGTAGCCAGCCCTAAAGAATTAAAGGGCACTTCCAATTTGAATATACAGCAGCTTCGGAAAGAAAAACGAAAAGAACTCGAAAAGGTCTCTGAAGGCCTTGAAGATAAGGGGATAAGAACCCGATCTCACGTATACATTGGTGATACGGTAGAGGAAATTGAGCGGGCCGCCCGTGAATGCCAGTCGACTATAATCGTTATGGGCTCTTCCGGAAGAGCTTCATGGATCGAAAGATGGATCGGCAGCACACCGCGGACCATAGCAGAAAGATCTCCCTTTCCTACCCTCATCATTCCGTACCAGGGAGACTAAAAACGTATCGGCTCTTTCCAGCGGATTTGATAATAATCCGGGAAAAAAGCCGGAAGATAAAAATAGGAGGAACTTATTAATGGCGGTTATCACGATTTCACGGCAGTTTGGTTCAGGAGGGAAAACCCTGGGCAAAATGATTGCCGAAGCATTGGGATACACATTTGCCGACAGTGACATTGTTTCCATGATTGCAAATGCGGCGAATGTATCGGAAACCTGGGTTGAAAACGTAGAAAGAGAAGCAGGTGGCAAGTTGTCCAGGGTTATATCAAAAATGGTTAACAAAAGTTTGGTAGATAAGGTTTTAAAATCCGAACGGGGCTATATCGATGAGCAAATCTATTTAGATTACCTTGTGGTCATGATTGCCCAGATTGCTGAAGAAGGCAATGTGATCATTCTCGGCCGGGGCAGTCAATATATTTTAAATGACCATCCAGATGCATATCATATTCTTTTGGTGGATGAATTTGAAAATCGTGTCAAATTTATGATGAATCATTATGACATGAGTTATAATAAGGCATCCCAGACAGTTAAAAATGAAGATAAACGCAGAATAAATCTTTTCCGAAAAATAGGCAAGACTGATTACGACAATCCTCAACTTTATCATATGGTTCTTAACATGGCACGCCTGGAACTCGAAAAGGCTCAAAAACTGATCCTTCAAATGATAAAATAAGATCAATTTTGTTACCGGAGGGGAAAAATCGCTTTCCCCTCCAGTATTTTTTCGATATCTCAATTATTTTCAGCTACAATCCTGAGTACCCTTTTCTCTTACGTTTTTAATGTCTTTTCCAAATACATCCGGCAACAAGCAGCAAAATCTTCCGGATAGTGACCATTGATCCATCTTAATTGAGCCTCGCTGAAAGCACCCGGCGAATACGGAATTTTCGGGAGAAATGCATATAACAACCGTTGGTGCTTATCGGATGAATCCAATCTTTTAGCGTATTCAATAACAGAAATCATACGGGCACCCATTGCCCCTAAAATTTTCATTGTCAAATACATTCCTTTATCCAAGGATTGTCGAATATCCGTGTGTGCTTCCACGACATTGCCAACCGGTGGTAATACCATGAGTTGAATCTCCCATTGAGAGGTTTGGGCTTTAGGCACAAAAATCATTACATATGCATCTTCATAAATGATTAAGCTGTTTTCCAGATTTTTCTGATCCATTCGCCGGTTTTTTCTGATTGCGTGAAGATAGCATTCAAAAAAATCTTTTCCAGTTTTTTCACGAAACTCACTGGTAAATTCGGCAATCAGGTCCCCACAAGCAAATGACTGGAATGTATCTTCAGAAGCACCGGCTGTCCGGACTTTGGCTGGAATCAAGGCATACTGCTGATGAACCTGCTGGTGGGATGCGTGAAGACGGTATTTGGTAGGTGAAAAATCAAATCCATAGTTCCAGCCCCACAGTGTACAATTAAACTTTAATTCAGTTTTTCCGTTATATTGTGATAAATTTTGAACAATTTTTTTTCTTAACATCTCCAGTTGATCCGGCGACATCTGCTTTTTAGAAAATGGCGGCTTAATTGTCAACATCTCTGCCAATCTTGAAAACGTCCGCTGGTAATAAAGATGGCGCATTCCGAAAATATCAGCCATTTTCAGATCAGCCAGACGGTACCGGGGTTGATCGTCAGCCATATTAGCCGCATAGTGGCCCCAGGGAATATAGCTGTTGCGTCGAAGATATTCAAACACATGACTTTCCCCGGACTGCCATTCGCCCACAATTTCACTATCTCCCTGAACGCCGGGCCGAAGGACCATTATCTGTTTATAAATTTCAGGAAGATAATCATTATTTACCAAGGTTTCGAAAAGTGCTTTTTTGTGAATAACCGGAACAGCACGTCCGTTTTTATCCTTTTTAAACAGAAGACCGCAGGGCTGATTCCCCTGTTTAGTATAAATGAATTCACAACAAAGATGCGCCAGCCTGACAAGCTCATCTGGATCTGTACTGGTAACAGCCAGGCAAAGAAGCACAGATTCAGGGAGAACCTTAAAAAAATCTGCCAGCGACTTTTCTGAAATATTTTCAGCACTCCACTGATTTACCGCCCGGCTAAAAGAAACATCTGACAACTTCGAAAGTAATATTTTTTCAGGGTGGCTGGCGTTCTCATCTGCCCATCGCTTGGTAATGTAAGTCGTTCCCCGAAAACCGAAAGGATTGGGTATTTCAAAAATAGTATCCGCCTTGTGTTCATCAATTGCATCCGGCGGGAAATTGGCATGGTTTGTATGAATAGAACCATCGGGAAAGGTTCCCAAAAAACGAATATTATCATTTTCCCGAAAGTTTTCCACATGAAAATC
The DNA here is from genome assembly GCA_018399715.1 of Desulfobacterales bacterium. Lineage (GTDB taxonomy): Bacteria > Desulfobacterota > Desulfobacteria > Desulfobacterales > SKZT01 > M55B149. The sequence continues at coordinate 18,659 of JAGYNR010000014.1, forward strand.
AGGCATATGAATACTATAAACAAAATGGCCATCCGGGGAAACACATGTGCGCAAATCTTCCGTCAACTTGTTATCATTTCTCATCTGTCATCAATGCCTTACCGCTAATACCTGTTTTTAAGTTTAAGTTTTTAAAATTTATCGAAAAACAAAAAAAAATGAAAGCATTTTTCAACAGCCATTCTAATTTTAAATTATTATTTTATAGCTTGCTTATATTAATTTTACTTGATAATATATTTACTTCTAAATTTTTTCTCAATATATTGGCCTCGGGAGAATATAATGGAGCTTAAAACCAGAACCGAGAAAGGCGCTGTCATCGTATCCTTTCAGGGAAGGTTCGATTATCCGACAATGCAGGAATTGGAACAAAAGCTATCAACGGTGCTTCAAGAAAATCCTACCACTTTGGTTTTAAGCCTTGATGAGGTTGAATTTATTAGCAGTGCCGGTTTACAGGTGATCTTGAATCTTTCCAAAAAAATTAAAGAAAAACATGGACAGATTTTATTGGTCGGTCTTAACGGAACTGTCCGGCGGGTATTTGAATTGTCCGGTTTAAATCAGGTTTTTGAAACCTATGACACGACTGATGAAGCCCTCGACCGATAATTTCACAGTCAAAAAAAATGATAGAACCCCTTATTTACCAGCCCATATTTCCTCTCTTATATAATCGCTACTGAAACCAGGAGTCATATATGGCTTTTAGCATTGCCTTAATCATTATTTTTGGTCTTCTTGCCGACTATCTGTTACGCCGGATAAAACTGCCGGGCCTGATTGGCATGCTTTTTGTCGGGGTTATAGCCGGGCCTTATGTTTTAGGGCTCATCAGCCCGGAGATGATGACCGTTTCCGGTGACCTGCGAAGAATTGCATTGATTGTCATATTACTCCGAGCCGGCTTTGAGCTTCACCGGGACACATTAAACCGTGTGGGCCGGGCGGCTTTGATCATGAGCTGTGTACCGGCATTGTTTGAAATTGCCGGCATTGCTTGGGTAGCACCCAAGCTACTGAATATAACCCTTCTCGATGCGTTAATTTTGGGATCGATACTGGCGGCGGTTTCTCCGGCGGTCGTAGTTCCCCTGATGATAAATTTTATGGATCGTGGACGAGGGGCTAAAAAAGGAATCCCGACCCTGATTCTGGGGGCATCTTCCGTCGACGATGTCTTCGTTATCGTGTTGTTTACGGTGTTTCTTGGGATGGTCGGCACACAATCCGTTAATATTTGGGCCAAACTTGCCGAAATCCCGATTTCCATAACACTTGGCATCCTTGTTGGAATTATCCCGGGTTATATTTTATGGCGTCTTTTTATCCGATACGACTGGCGCCCTCCGAAAAGAACACTGATTGTTTTAGGGGTGGCAATTCTGCTGACATGGTTTGAACAATTCTGTGAAAATTTTGTTCCCATTGCCAGTTTGTTAGGGGTCATGGCAATTGGATTTATTATCCTGGAAAAATCTCAGTCTATTGCTCACCTGATTTCCCAGAAACTAAAAAAATTATGGGTTTTTGCTGAACTTTTATTGTTTGTACTGGTAGGCGCTCAGGTAAATATCCATGTTGCTTTGGATGCCGGTTTGGCCGGTATGTTTGTCATTGCGGTAGGCCTTATATTTAGAAGTATCGGCACTTATATCTCTTTGTTCGGGGCTGGCCTTAACTGGCAGGAAAAACTTTTTTGCGTTGTCGCCTATATACCCAAAGCAACCGTGCAGGCAGCAATCGGGGCTGTACCTCTAGCCGCCGGACTGCCCGCCGGTGAGGTCATTTTGGCGGTAGCGGTATTATCGATTATTGTAACCGCCCCACTAGGTGCCATCGGCATAATGGTGATGGGCGAAAGAATTCTGGATCAGGGGGAACGTTCCCCCTATATGTTTAAAGAAATACGCAAAAAATTTGAACTGCCTCATGTTGGCCAAAGAGTTCGCAACAAAAATACCGGCCGTATCTGGAAAGTCATCGAAGAAAAAGAGATATGGATGACCTCTCCAGAACCAAAGTCAAATTCACCACAATCATCCCAAAAAATTCCGGCGATTCATCTCAGGTTTTGGGCAGAGGATACGTATCCCCGCAAAGGTTCCGGAAAGACCTTTTCTCAGATATATAGTTCGAAAGGACGATCATTTGAAAAAGATTGGGAAATCCTTTTTGATTGGTAAAAAGATTACACTTAACCCTGTTCGTCCTTATCTGATGATCCGATTTTATCGCGCATCTGTGTATCAGCCATAACGTTTTTCATGCGGTAATAGTCCATAACACCCAGGTTACCGTTTCTGAAAGCTTCCGATATGGCCAGCGGAATCTTCGCTTCTGCCTCAACCACTTTGGCCTTCATGGACTCCACTTTGGCTTTCATTTCCTGCTCAATCGCATAAGCCATTGCCCTACGCTCTTCAGCTTTAGCCTGGGCGATTTTTTTGTCAGCTTCAGCCCGATCTGTTTCCAGTTCAGCACCAATATTTTTCCCCACATCTACATCGGCAATATCAATGGAAAGTATCTCATATGCCGTTCCGGCATCCAAACCTTTTTCCAGAACCCGTTTGGAAATCATATCAGGATTTTCCAGCACCAGTTTGTGGGTATCTGCAGAACCAATGGTCGTAACAATTCCCTCGCCCACCCTTGCCAGAATCGTTTCTTCGCCGGCACCGCCTACCAGACGATCGATATTTGCCCGCACCGTAACCCTTGATATGGCTTTCAACTGAATGCCGTCTTTTGCCACGGCCGCTACCAAAGGCGTTTCAATTACTTTCGGGTTGACACTCATCTGCACGGCTTCGAGGACATTTCTGCCGGCCAGATCAATAGCAGCCGCCCGCTTAAATTTCAGATCAATGTTGGCCTTATCGGCGGCAATCAGTGCCTGTACCACCCGCATGATATTTCCGCCTGCCAGGTAATGGGATTCCATTTCATCCGTCGATATATTCAATCCGGCTTTTACCGCCATAATTTTAGCATTGACCAAAAGCTTTGGGGGCACTTTTCGAAACCGCATAAAAACAATGTTAAAAAGCCCCACACGGGCACCGGATACAAGAGCCTGAACCCAAAGGGAAAGGGCCGACCCGACGAAATAAATCAAAACAATAATAACGATAATCAACAAAACCATTACAATGGTATAAAAGTCCATGGCCTAATTTTCCTCCTTCATTACAGTTTGCTTTTTGACAATGATTTGATTTCCAGTCACTTTTTCAACAACAATGGGTGTCCCTTTTTCTATATATTCTCCACGGGTTACTACATCAGCCCGTTTATCTCCTAACAAGGCAACGCCTGACGGTCTGAGATCTGATAGCGCCGTCCCGGTTAAACCGATATATCCATCCATATCCGGCTCCTGAGAACTGACGCCATCTTCACGGGAAAGTGCACTGACCAAAGTCAACGGAGACCGTTCTAAAAACTTAAAACCATAAACAACCAGAACCGGAACTATAATCAGATCCGCCATCATAAATATCCATCCCCAAAATATGGATACATCGCTGAACACCAGATACAGCGAATAGCCGAAGATACATATAGCCAGTAACGTCAGAATACCGGCTGATGGAAGCAAAATTTCAGCAAAAATAACACCGACGCCGGCTAATTGCAGTATGACAGGAATCAGAAATTTCATTTTATTGATGGTTTATCATTGGATTGTTGGTATCTTTTCCTCATTTTTGGCAGCCCTGACAATCAGACGGTTTCCTTTTATCGTATATACAATTACGGGAGTTCCCTTTTCAATAAATTCTCCTTCACTGATGACATCGAAAGGCTCACCTTTTATCTCAGCTTTTCCCGAGGGCCTTAAAAAGGACAGTGCAATCCCCCTGTCGCCTTCTCTAACTTTTACAATCTCATTCGAGTTCGCCCGGCATTCCCTGAGATTATGAGATAAATAGGCACTTTCGGTTTTCCCGCCATACGCAGGCAAAATATATCTAAAAACCAGCAACCCGGCAAAAAAGGCACCTAAAAAAGATCCCAGGACTTTGACAATGTTTCTGACCAAAATTTCCGTCTGCCACGGCAAAGAGGGGTCCGGAAGGACAAAATCCTGAAGAGAAAGAATCATTCCAACAATCAGACAAACAACACCGGCAAATCCGGCAACTCCGAATCCGGGAATCACCAGGACCTCAATACTCAAAAGACCTATTCCCAATATAATTATCAGCAATTCGGTATAGTCCGCCAAACCGACCAAATACTGGTTAAAAAAAACGATAGCAAGACATAAGATTCCAATAATGCCGGGAATCCCAAACCCCGGCGACTGTATTTCCGTATAGAGGGCTCCAAGACCAATTAACATTAAAACAGGGGCTGCAACCACCAGAAATCTCACCAATGACTCGGACCACGTTTCTGTCACCCTTACGATTTCAACATCCTGGATATTCAGATTTTCCAGGATATCTTCGATATCTGTGACGCTCATTTTTGAAAACCCCAGGCGTTTAGCCTCAATATCATCCATGGTTAATAATTCGCCTTCTGCCACAACTGTTCGTCTGGATGTAACGTTGCTTTTTTCGGCCTCCGTGAGATCAACAAATGCCTGTTTGTCAAGATAATGTGTTTTTCCGTTCATGATAACTTCATAAACTTCCATTTCCGGTGTAACCATGGATTCAGCCAATGTTTCCGGATACCCGTTGCGTCGGGCAAGGGCACGAAATTTTGCACGAAGCGGCGACTGAAACTTTTCTCCCATTAATTTTGGTCCATCGTTGTCATAAGTAATCGGTGCACAGTCTCCGATCGTCGTATGAGGTTTCATAAAAAGACTGCTGCAGGCAAGAGAGATCAACGCACCGGCCGAAATAGCTTTATTTTTGACATAGGCGACAGTTTTCCCCTTTGGGGATTCCAAAATAGTGTCTACTATTTCCAGGGCCGAATCCACCCTCCCGCCAAATGTATCTATTTCCAGAACGTACACTACATTTTCTCCAGGGGTTCTTTCAGGTAAAAATGCCCGCTTGATGAAAGCTGCCATTCCGGGGTCCACAGTGCCGTAAACCGGTATGACATAAACAGATTTCAATGGAGATGCTAAATATGCCGACTCAATCAACCATAAACAAGGAAAAAAGAAAAGCACTAAAAAGGCAACCAAAAATTTAAAACACCGGTTCATTAAAAAATCCTCGTGAATTCAGAATTAAGTGTTGCCGCCGTATTTAACCGAATTTTATTATTTGGTGCCTGAACGAAAAATCCTGGTTTTCGTTCAGGCACTATTTGTTTGACACTCATTTTTTTTACATGAATGTAACACCTAAAAAAATTCTAAGTCCCACTATTTTTTTATCCTCTCTGTCCCAAAAAGTCAATTCACACAAACAGGTCAATCGCCCTAGTTCAACTAAAATAAGAAAATTTTCACCAAACATCAGGGTTGACGAAAGAACCCTTTGATAATATATATTAAAGTTTATGTATAATGAAAATTCTCCTGATCTTATAAAGAGAGGCAAAATGAATCAAAAAAGTTCGAAAAACGATCTGACCACTGAGGAGATATTACGATTCCGAAAACTGGAAAACATTTTTCTCAGTCGCTGCCGTCATTTCGGTTATAACGAAATTAAGACATCAACTATCGAGCCGCTCTATATTTTTACCGCTCTGGGTGCACTTCGGGATGCCAAATTAAATCGCATCTATTCCTTTATTGACTGGGATGGCTGGAGTGGTGAACGAGTCGCATTAAAACCTGATTCTACCCCCTGTGTGGCCAGATACTGGGGCAATCATTTTCCCAACGATAACAGCAAACATAAGTTTTGCTATGTGGAAAATCATTTTGAATGGGCCGATTCAGGAGATTTCATTACGGAGCGATGGCAATGCGGTGTGGAAAATATTGGTTCGCAAAATCCTGAAGCGGATATAGAGATTATTTACATGGCATTGGACATCCTTCGAAACGTAGGACTGAAAAATACTTATCTTTTCTTGTCCTATCCTTCTATCATCCAGCAAATGGTTGATGGATTTTCCCTGGACCCCTCCTCGGAGAAAAAAATTCTTGGGACCATTCGGGAAGGAAAAAATTACAAGGATATGCTGGTACAGTTGTCTGTAGAACCCGAAAAAGCAAAAGAACTGGAGACGTTTCTATCCGTTCCCAGTGAATCTGCCAACTATTCAGCCAATTATCTGGAAAATTTAAAATATGCACTAAATAACAGTACTTGGAAACGAATCGCAACGATGATGGAAAATTTTATTTCCATCTGTAGGCGGCTGGATAGTCTGGAATGCCAATACATCATCGATTTTAACCTCCTGGGAGATCTGGATTATTATACCGGTGCAAAGTTCCAGATATTATCTTCCCCCACCAGAAAATCACGAAAAGATATTTTATCCTCCGGCGGAAGATATGACAATCTGACCGGTAATATGTGGGAACTATCCGATACAGTGCCGGCGGTCGGTTTTGCTTTGTTTATCCGTAATATAATACCATTTGTATCGACCATATCCGATAAATTCCAAAATATCTGTATTCAAATCAGCAATATTTCCCGACGCAATGTCTGCAAGGGACAATGGCTGTGTGATAAACTTTTTTCTTTGGGGTTTGCCGCTATGATTTCATTTTCCAGGGTCAAACCGGAAGATTTTAATAACTTCGGACTGGTCATCGATGTGGATTATGATCAATATCCCGACGGTTATCGTGTGCTGAGTAGCCAAAAAATTGGAAAACTTCTTTTAATGAATCTTTTTGGAGAATTCAATGACAGTTGATACCATCAGCGTTTGTCTGCCGAAAGGAAATCCCATAAAACCATTGGCGGCTTACCTCGAACAAGTCGGTTTTCCGGTCAGGGAATATCACTCCAAAAATCGGACTTACCGTCCCCCGGTAGACCATCTTCCGGTGAGAGCCAAAATTATGGCGGAAAAAGATGTTGCCATCCAGGTATCCGTCGGTAATTATGATATTGGATTTTGCGGTTTAGACTGGACCAAAGAACTGATTGATAAGTACCGGGGCAGCAACCTCCATATATTTAAATATATGGGAATAGACCGCAGAAAATTATTTGTCTGCTCAGGGCTCAGCAGCCGCTTCAACAGCATAACCGAACTTAATAACCATCAAGCGTTTATCACCATTATTAGTGAATATCCTAACCTTTCAGAGCGTTTTGCCATGAAAAACCGGCTGAAAAAATTTAAGATTTTTTCCGCATGGGGAAGTGTCGAAGCTTATCCTCCGGAGCACGGAGACATTGTCATTCTTTCATCCTACGAAAAGGACAGCCTGGGTGAAATGGGACTGGTTCCTATCAGCTGTGAACTGGAATCCCAACTGTGCCTGCTGGTTAATCGCACCAGTTTCGTGGAGAAAAATCTGTCACCGGTTCTTGATTATTTCAGCGGCATTAATTCTTCAGGAGAAGAAAAATAAAATGACAGTAGCCGAAAAGCTCAACCTGGCCTTACCCGACGGCCATCTGATGAATCACGTTTTACCCTTTATCGATAGGTCCGGACTGGCTTTCAAAGGATATGACCAAAACAATATGATCCGGAGACCGATTCTGCGAACTGTAACAGAACAAGCCGGCCGAATGATTCCGGAGCCGGACAAGATAGCCACAAAAGTCATCCGTCCTCAGGATATGCCTACCCATGTGGCAAATGCCAATTTCGATTTAGCCATTTCGGGTACTGACTGGCTTGCCGAACACCTCCAGCGGTTTCCTAAAAGCCCGGTAATGGAAAAACTTCGTCTGGGGTTTGGCAAAGTCCGGATTGTTGCAGCCGTCCATGAAAAAATGGGAGATAATATCAAGACATTTATCAGCTTTTTCCGAAAAGAGCACAAAAACAGCAAGCTCAGAATCGCTTCGGAATATGTATACATCGCCGATGCTTTCGCTCAGGAAAAAAAGCTGCATCCTTACCGGGTCATTATGACATACGGTGCTACCGAATCGTTGATCCCTGAAGATTGTGATATGATTATCGAAAATACGGAAACCGGAAATACCCTCCGGAAAAACCAACTAAAAATCATTGAAACTTTGGATATCCTGGGAACACCCTGGTCTGAGGGATGCCTGATCACCAGTTCGGACAGCCTGAAAACAGATTGGAAACGCGACATCATTGAGGCCATCACTAGGCTTTTGTGTCGGGAAGCAGTATATTGAATTTTTCCCGAATCTTCGCATCCGCCGCTGTTGAAATACATGGACTTTCCGGTTCATTGAGGATCTTTTCTGCGATTTCCCGCGCCCGTTGCCTGGCATCCTTGCTCCCTTCGGATTCCCATTTTACGCGACTTTTGCGATCACTTACCCCACTACCCTGAAAATATTCTGTCCGCATATAGTTTAGCGTATGAGGAGACATCATGAAGTTTCCACCGGGTCCGATGCTATCGATAACTTCCATGCCCAGGTGGTCAGCATCGACATCAATTCCCCTCAACACTTTACAGGCCATCCCGATAATTTCATCATCCATCACATACTGCTCATAGGCTACGGTCAGCATTGATTCCATCATTCCGGCAGAATGATGCATATAGTTGGAACCACCCATTGCGCCCAGAAGAATAGTCATCGCTTTTTCCCATCCGGCCTGGGCATCGGGAATTTTGGCATCCACCAATCCGGCGGAATTGTAGTTGGGAACCTGGATATGCGCTGCCATCTGATGAATGGCTGCATTCATCATGCCGCATTCCACCCCGCCCCCCAGATATCCCATTGTATTTAAATTAGCCATACCGGGAATGCCGCCGTAAAGCAATGGTGCACCGGGTTTTGTCAATTGGCAGACCGTTATACCGGCAAGCTGTTCGGCATGAACCAGTGCCAGAGTTGCCGCCATGGTAATGGGGGCTGTCGAGCCTGCCATGGGCGCACAGGAAAGGGCTACAGGAATTTCATTTCGATTACATTCCTGCATGATTTTTGTGGATTGGGTACAAAATTTAAGCGGTGAAATGGCAAAGGAGGTAATGACCGAAATAAAGGGCTTTTCCCTCAACTTTTCTTTTCCGCCGGCAATAATAGCGGCCAAATCCATAACGTTGTGAACACCGGCTTCATCATTTACCCCGGACATAACGTGTTTCCGGGTACCGTTGAGACAGGCGTAATACATGTTCACATCGTATTCGGACTCCGGAATATCTGTGGGGATACAAGGCCGAACGAAAAAATGGATATGGTTGAGTTTATCCACTAACCGCCCAATTTGATAAATATCAGTTAACGTACTGGAACGGGCCTGACCGCTTTTTAGATCCAACACTTTAATAGCAGCTCCGCCGGTTCCAATATGCACTTTGTCATTGGTGAGATCAAGGTTATTATCATCTTCCCGACCATATAAAATTACCTGCCGGGGCGCTTTTTGAATTTGTTCTGATATCAGGTTCCGGGGGAAAAATATTCGAGATTTGTCTCTTTTAACTGTGGCCCCGGCCTTTTCGAGCATCTTTAGCGTTTTTTCAAGACCGGCCTCATACGTCATCCCGGTTTTTTCTAGAATGGTCAATGCAGTATCATGTATCGTTTGAATATTTTCCGGTGAAAGAGGTCTATAAATACCGCCGGTCAGTCCTTTTAAATACATGTCTTCTCCTTGTTTGATATTGTTTAATGGATAAAATTAATCTTTTTGAGCTCGGAAAAAATAACGTTTCATTGTATCTGTTTCAATCGCTAACGCTGATACTCTCAAATGTCAAGAATGAAAACCAAAAATCGGATTGTATTATTTTTTATTTCATAAAAATTTTCACAAATGGGTCAAAAAATGATATGAGGGTATTTTTAAATTTTTTACTAATTAGTGCCGAACGAAAATTCATAGTTTTCGTTCAGGCACTACTTAAAGGGGCTTTTTGTGAAAGGGCTGATCTCTGCCATTCAGTTTATAACCAGCATCCCGGCCGGAAAAAAAGTCATATTCGAACCCGTTAAAATGATTGCTTTCTTCCCGGTTGTAGGGTTGCTCATCGGCGTTGTCGTTTCTGCTTTCGATTATCTGGCCCGGCCATTGTGGTCAAATCAGGTGGTCTCGCTGTTGGATATTCTATTATTGATTGCATTAACCGGGGCACTGCACCTGGACGGTTTGGGAGATACAGCCGACGGGCTCTACGGACGCCGAACCAGGGAGAAAGCTTTGGAGATTATGAAAGACAGCCGTGTGGGTATTATGGGTATGGTGGCTGTCGTCAGCGCCCTGGCAGTAAAGTGGGCAGGCATCTCCGGCCTGGAACATCACCGAAGTCTTTTTATCGTCCTGGTTCCTGCCTATGCCCGCGGAGCTATGATATTCGGTATGTTTTTTTTGACGTACGGGAGACCCGGCGGCGGAACCGGTCATCCTTTTTTTAAAGAATCCCTGAAATTAAACGTATTTATCTTTATGCTCATTCCGGTTATCTTGACATGTTTTGCCGGCTTTCGGGGCGTTTGCCTTATTGCGGGTTTCATCATGATCACTGCTATCATTTTGTTTTTCTATAAAAAGCGCCTGGGATGTATTACAGGAGATATGCTGGGTGCTATGGTAGAAACCAACGAGGCCGGGCTGTTTCTTTTGATGTCTGCAGGAGGCTGATCAATGATTTCCGGACATGGAGGAAATATTCATGAAATCGCCGGCCGGCTAAGATGTCTTCCTGCCGATATTATCGACATGAGCAGCAATGTCAATCCTTTGGGTCCCCCCGGTGGCTTTTTGGATTTTTTGACGGAAAATCTTTATATGATTACGTCACTTCCCGAAGCCAATGCCGGCACCATTAACCATGATTTTGCCGCCTACTACGGACTTCAAACCGATACGGTGCTAGCGGGAAACGGCACAACTCAATTCATATACTTACTTCCCAAGGTTCTGAATAGCCGAAAGGTGCTCATTGTCGGACCTACCTATGCAGACTATGCGGATTCATGCCGAATGCACGGCATACCGTTTGAGTTTTTCATGACCACGGCAGCAGAGAAATTTCAGGTTGATTTCAATAAACTGGAGAGTAAACTGGTTGAGGTGGATACGGTATTTATCTGCAATCCCAACAACCCTACCAGCACCCTTATTCCGGTCCAATCCCTGGAAAATCTTATTATCAGGCACCCAGATGTTTTTTTTGTTGTCGATGAATCCTATTTGCCTTTTGTTCCCGACCATAACCGGCTCAGTCTGCTCAAAAATCAATCGGACAACCTGGTTATTTTAAACTCTATGTCGAAAATTTTCGGAATTCCGGGGCTTAGAATCGGCTTTGTTATCGCATCCCAAAAAATAATACAAAAAATTTTAGCCTACTATCTTCCATGGAGTGTCAACAGCCTTGCCCAGGCTGCTGTATCCTATTTGATGAACCATAAGCTGACCGTCGACAAGTTTATACAAGTGTCTCAAACATATTTAGAGATAGAAAGGACTCATTTTTTACAAAATTTTGCCTGCACTTCCAGGATTCTTTTTTTTTCCGGTCCAACATCGTTTATCCTGGGAAAACTTTCGGATATGAACGCAAACGAAGTTTGTGAACGTCTTGCCGGAGAACGAATCCTGATCAGGAACTGTGATAATTTCGAGGGCTTGTCCCACCGTTATATTCGAATATCTTTGAAAACCAGCGATATAAACCGCATGGCGGCTGAAAAACTATTACAGGTCATCATGTCTTTGTAAGGCATTATAACCAACCCGGGAAGTAGAATTTCAATCGATGTTCAAGTTTTCAGGAGGATTATTGTTGAACACAACTGTCATATGTCTGATGATTCCGGCAGCATTTATTCTGGATATTATTTTCGGAGACCCTCAATGGAAATATCATCCGGTGCGGTTGATGGGAATTGCTATCCAAAAAACCGAACCTGTTTTCAGGGATATTCCTATTCCCTTGGTGGTTTCGGGAGCAATTTTCGCCACCGGATTGATCGGTATGACTTTTTTACTTTCTTTTGCGGCAATCAATATTCTTTGTGCCCTCTCCCCCGTATCGGGATTTATTCTGGAAACGATTTTAATCTATTTTTGCATTTCCGCCGGAGCCCTGGAAAGGTCCGCGCGAGACGTTTTTCGCTTCATTATGCACCGCCGCATTACGGAGGCCAGAAAAAAACTGTCCATGATTGTGGGAAGGGATGTCAAACATCTGGATACCACTGCGCTGACTCGTGCAACCGTTGAGACCGTTGCCGAAAACTTAGTTGATGGTGTTATTGCCCCGATCTTTTTTGCAGCTATCGGTGGCGCACCATTGGCATTAACGTATAAAATGATTAACACTTTAGATTCCATGGTAGGATATAAAAATGAACAATACCGTGAATTTGGTAAAATTTCCGCCCGAATCGATGACATTGCCAATTATGTGCCGGCACGGTTGTCGGTTCCCGTTATCTTTGTTGCTGCCTGGATTTTATCCCAAAAAGGATCTGATGCTTTGATAACCGCCAAAAAAGACGGACGGCAGCACACCAGTCCCAATGCCGGATATCCGGAAGCTGCATTTGCAGGTTCCTTGAATATAAGGCTGGGGGGCCCCAGTTATTATGGAGGAAAAATGGTAAAAAAATCCTTTATCGGAGATGATTTTGCCGATCCTGAACCCTATCATATCCAAAAAGCCTGTGACGTGATGATCTTATCATCAGCTCTGTGGGTTGTTTTTCTTTGGGCGATCACCCTGTTTGGTTGAAAGGCAATTATATGATCGATACTTATCCGGAACTTCACAAATCCTACAAGAAAAAATTTCCGTTTAAATTATGCACCACATCCTTTATCTATCCGGCAAATTATATTCAAAACATTACAATGCTGGGTCCTTATGTGGATGAAATCGAACTGCTTTTCTTTGAAAGCCATCCTGAAAATGGCCTTCCTGTGGAAAAGGAAATGAGCGAACTTGCTGAAAAACTTGCCGAGTTCAATCTAAGTTGTAATATTCATCTTCCATTAGATATTTCACTAGGAGATTCAGATTCACAAAAACGCAGACATGCGATACAAACAATTAAAAGATTACTGCCAATAACTAATCCCTTGTTTCCAACAACGTATACTGTTCATTTCACTTATGAAGAAAATGAAAAAACATCAAAAGATATCGCAAACTGGCAGAAAAGGGTCATTGACAGTATGGGTGAAATTCTCGGTGACGGTATACCAGCAAGCCTTTTTACCGTGGAGAATTTGAACTATCCTTTTGAATGGACTGAAGATATTATTGACCGGCTACAGCTTCGGGTTTGTATCGATATCGGCCATTTTATCACCAGAGGAGAGTCTTTTGAAGCAGCATTTGAAAAACACCGCAGCATTACTGATATCTTCCATATTTGCGGAGTATCGGGAAAAAAGGATCATCTTTCCCTGGAAATTCTGGCAGAAAATCATCGCTATCCTCTATTAAGGATGTTGAAAAACTTTTCCGGCATCGTTTCTTTGGAAGTTTTCTCTTTTCAACACCTGGAAAGTTCCCTTGTCGCCCTGGAAAAAATGATGGCCTAAAAGAATAATCGTCATTTAATGGGTTTTCATTGACATTTTCAAATATTTTCTTAGTTTTACATTAGCTTTTTGTGGATCAGCAACATAGGTTTGACATGTGCATATGGAAAATGTCTGTCAGCCCACAGGGTACAGGCAATTAAAAACAATACTGTTGGAGGTAAAATAATGGCTTTTGAAACGAAAGAAGAAGTTCTTGAAAAAATAATGAAAGCGGATAAGCCACTGTGCCCTCACTGTGGTCAGGAGATGAGCCTTTGGGAAGTTCCGCCTGTTAATTTCAGCGATGGTCTCGGTTGGGGAGTACCTTATCTTTATATCTGCTTTAATGATGAGTGTCCTTTGTATGTTGGGGGATGGGCTAATTTGGAACAAAACTATAACCAGCAAGCATCTTACCGGTGTCTTTGCTATCCGGGAACGCAGGATTTCGAATGCATGCCCGTATTTAGTTCAATGGGGGGAACCGCACAGATTATTGATAACGAGGTCCTCGCCCGTGAAGAGGCGTTAAAATCAGCCACCAAAAAAGGATTCAATATTCTTGCAACGTGTATTACCGAAAATGACATGGTTTGCGTTGCCCGCATGTTGATGGATGCGACGGAACCGCAGCGTGTGCGCCTAAAGGCAGCCGAGATTATCGGAGATTACGGAGATATCGACACCATTGAACCTATCCGAAGCTACCGGTTTGGCAAAGCGAGCCTTCAGGAAAAGGCCAATGAGGCCATCGATAAGATTCACGAACGAAATTTCACCCGGGAATGCCCATACTGTGCAGAAATTATCAAGAAACGCGCCAAAATCTGCAAGCATTGCGGCAAAGACGTTAGCGGCAAATAAAACAATTACTATTTAATGCCCGCACGAAAACCAGGATTTTTCGTTAAGATTAAGGAAGACGAAAATTTTAACCACAGACATACATTGAGTATTTCGAGGATTAAAATTTGAGTCTGACGCAGATATTGGCGAAAAAGACAGTTTTCGGTCAGGCACTATTTATCACTTCGCGCCGTCATTAAGACGGCGCTCTTTTCAATCCCGTCAATCAAACGAATCACCTTAAACATGATTCCTCAGTTTCAGGTCCAATGGATGAGGATTCAGATAGGTCTGTTTTTGTAAATAGGGCTGGTCGTATTTCCGGACAAAATGATTCATCAGGGTTACCGGTACAATCAGGGGCAGGTAACCGTTTTGGTATCGTTCCAGAATCTCCAGAACCTCTTTTTTTTCATCTGGTGATAACACTTTTTTGAAATATCCCAGGATATGATGAAGGACATTTACATTTTTTTTGATAGTTGCTTTAAACTTGAGTCCTCTTAAAAGAAAAATTTCGTAATTTTCGAAAAGTTTTTCGATAGGGTATTGTTTGCCGTCTGCCACCAGTTTTCCCATTTTTCGGTAATATTCGGGACTATGTGAAAGTATCAGGAGCTTGTTGGAGGTATGGTAATCCACCAGATCTTTAAGACTCCGTTTCTTTGACAGCATCTCTCGCCACCGCTTCAGAGCAAATATCCGTTCAATAAAATTTTCTCTCAGACCAGGATCATGGAGTCGTCCCTCATCTTCGACAGGCAGCAATGGAAAAGCATCCATAAATGCTTTTGCGAAAATTCCCACTCCGGCTTTCCGGGGTATTTTTTTTTCATTGTAGACCTTCACCCGTTCCATACCGCTGCTGGGAGATTTGCTTTTAAAAATAAAACCGCACAGGTTTTCTTTCTCAAGCACCTGAATTTTGCCGGCAGCCCAGTTTTTCATGATCTCAGTCACATCCTCTCTTGTTTTTGTAATCAACAAATGAGGCGTTTCAGGATGGCCTTCCAGGTGAAACGGAAGCCTCGGAACCTTAAATCCGCTTTCCACCTCAGGACAAACCGGAACAAATTCCATATATCTGCCAAGGGTATCTGTAATAAACCGATCATGCTTATGACCACCATCATACCGAACTGATAGTCCCAAAAGACAGGAGCTAACGCCTATTTTGATTTTTTCCGTCATATTTATACACTCTAAAAGGAAATGTTTAATTCTGATAGGGTTTGACCGGCGTAACGCTGAATCCTCGTTTTTCTAGCTGTTTCAGGATTCCTTTTTCACCCGGTAAATGGAGTGCGCCAACCGCAATAAAAGCATCTCCTTCAAGAAGATATGGAAGCATCCGGTTAACCATTTTGATATTTCTGTCATCAACTACTTGTTTAAGTAATCGATCAGCGGCAAATTGACCCGAAACAGACCCGGTAAATTTTTTCGCCAAACGGGCTACTGCTTCCAGATCTCCTGCTACGTAAGTACTAACAAGTTTTTCCAGCATATTAGGAATTTGCGGCAGTTGATCCAAGACATCTTTTAAAAGGGCTACCTGATCATCCATGGACATGTTGTCAAATATCGCCAACTGTTCATTAGCGGTCTCCAAGCCGATTATATTTTTATTCTGAGCCCTGGCTTTTTCAAGAAGCACCAAATCCATGAAGCGACCGGTCTTGGGCTTAGGAACAGTCAAAATGGCATAAACTGCCCATGGTTTAAGCTGATTAAAAACAATTTCCGGAAGCCCGTATTCCAAAAGGGCATCGCTTGTTCTCTGGTAAAGATCATCCCCGATAACAGATTTCAGTGTCCGGCCATCTGTAAACATCATGGAAGCACTCATCTGGGTAAAATCATTCAAATCGATATTTGCTTCCATGATAAAGGTTTCGGCGCCTTTAAGTGTTCTTTGTAATGCAGGAGAAAAATCAAGCACACGAGGATCCTCAGAATGAATCGTTCCAAGAATATAGTTCGGAGCGACATCTGAAACGTTGATTTTCCAAAGCATGCCTTCCGTATCATTTTGCTGTTCTGCTGACTCAGTGTCATCGGTTTCAACATCTTCAGTCAAGGGTTGAGTCGTCGTTTGAATAACATCGCCTTTTTCCTGCCACCATGAATCCTCCTGGGATTCCACCGGCGGCTGGTCTGAATAATGCCAGTTCCCATTTTCATCCTTCCACCGGTAAAGATCCCCGAAGGCCGGTGAGATAAAACCTGCAAATATTAAAAGAATCGATAACATTCCGATGATACGGCGCGTGGTTATATTTTTTGACATCATTTTGATCATCCTTTTTAATGAATCCACAAA
>JAGYNR010000140.1 GCA_018399715.1 Desulfobacterales bacterium
GCAATAACAGTACGCTTCACTTTATCGGTCTTTTATCGGATGGTAATGTTCACAGCCATATTGATCATCTGAAAAGCATGATTGAGCAGGCCAAAAAAGAAGGCATCCGGACCATCCGCATTCACGCCTTGTTGGACGGCCGGGATGTGCCGGAAAAATCCGCTCTTTTGTATGTGGAACCGTTTGAACAGTTCCTGCAAACCATGAACGACCAGGGCGCAGACTATCAAATCGCTTCAGGTGGCGGCCGAATGGCCATTACCATGGATCGGTATGGTGCAAATTGGGATATGGTTAAAAAAGGATGGGAAGTCCATGTTCATGGTAAGGGACGATATTTTTCCGATGCCAAAACCGCCATCGAAACCCTTAGAGCTGAAACCGACGCGATTGACCAGGACTTACCTTCCTTTGTCATTTCCAAAGACGGCAAGACTCCTGTAGGGCCTATACAAGATGGAGATGCGGTTATTTTTTTCAACTTCAGGGGAGACAGGGCACTGGAAATCACCGCTGCCTTTGAAGAAGATAACTTTGATCATTTTGACCGGGGAAAACGACCTGATGTTTTGTATGCCGGTATGATGGAGTACGACGGCGATCTGAAAGTGCCAAAGAATTTTCTTGTTGAGCCGCCCCATATTGACCGAACCGTGGGAGAATTTTTGTGCGCAACGGGCATAACCCAGTTGGCTGTCAGTGAGACACAAAAATTCGGGCACGTTACCTATTTTTACAATGGAAACCGGGTTGGAAAATTTAATGAGGCCCTGGAAACGTACGTGGAAATTCCATCCGATGTTATTCCCTTTGAACAGCGGCCATGGATGCAGTGCGCCCAGATCACCGATATGGTTTGTGGCGCCCTGAAAAACAACCAATACAGATTTATACGAATGAACTATCCCAACGGGGATATGGTAGGACATACCGGGGTCTATCAGGCCGTTTTGGTGGCAATGGCTGCCATGGATTTGTGTATCGGCCGGATAGTCAAAGTACTCAAAAAATGTGGCGGAATTCTTATCGCCACTGCGGACCATGGCAATTCTGATGAAATGTATGAACATGATAAAAAAACAGGAGAAATCCTGAGAAACTCCGACGGCTCCCCTGCCGCCAAAACCAGCCATTCCCTGAACCCTGTACCGTGTATTATTTATGATCCGGAATACAAAGGAGAATATCGGACACAACTGAAATCCGGAATGGGGATCAGCTCCCTGGGCGCAACCTGTCTCGAACTGTTGGGATTTATCCCACCCGAAGACTATGATCCCGGGCTTTTAATCTTTAAAGATTCATGACACCTTTCAGCGGAACAACAACTTCAATGAAACAGCAAAAAGGAGATGAAACATATGATGTGACCATTAGCCTGGAAGGAATCCGGTTGAATCGCCGGCTGAAAGTAACTTTATAGGCTTTTCTGTGTCTGATGATAAACGGTTTTTTCCAGAAACAGGTCTTCGAGATTCCGGGACCGAAGCGTTATCCGGGAAAGATCCACCCCGGCTTCCAAAAGTGTTTTCATGCATCCGTTGACATCTGTTGTGTGAAATTCGATATGTCGGGAGGTTTCATAGATTTTCTGTCCTTTGCATAAACCGGCATTTTCGGAAAAAATGGTTTGAAGTTGTTCGGACACACCATTTTTGGGAAGCGAAACTGTCACACCGCCGCAATATTCTTTCAGAAGAAGTTCCGGATCTCCCTGGAGGATTATTTTTCCCTTGTCAACGATAATGATTTCATCGCATAGTTTTTGAGCTTCCTCCATGTAATGGGTGGTCAACACAATGGTTTTACCCTGTGTTTTGATTTTTTCCACAATGTCCCAAAGGTTCCGTCTGGCCTGTGGGTCAAGACCGGTAGTCGGTTCATCAAGAAACAAAAGCTCCGGGTCATTTACAAGTGCTATCGCCAGCAGCAGACGTTGTTTTTGGCCACCTGAGATTCTGTCATTTCGCTGTTCCAGAATATCTTCAAGATAGCAGATCGAAATCACCTCGTTTAGCGGAAGGGGGTTTTGATATAAGCTGGCAACGATTTTCAGGGATTCCCGAACCGACAGAAAATTAAGAAGCGCTGTGGCCTGAAACTGGATACCGATTTCTTCTTTGAATCGACGACCTGGAGCATGCCCTTTGTACATTATTTTTCCATCAGTCGGCTGAATAATCCCCTCAATAATTTCAATGGTTGTGGTTTTACCGGCACCGTTAGGTCCAAGCAGCCCAAAACAGGTACCCGTAGTGATGCCAAAGCTGATGCCATCTACAGCGGTGACATTGCCATAACGTTTAACCAGATTATCAACCTGAAGAATCGTATTCATGGAAGCCTATTTATCACCTTTGGCTAAATTTTTCAAATAATAGCCGTCAGTCCGGCTTAACAAAAAATTTTAAAAATCATATACTTTCTTGACATAAGCACCTAAAATTTTCTATATATGATAATTTATAGAAATTTCAATTGACGAATAACATTATTAACTTTTTCGAATTCATATTTTCGAAGTTTGCTGTTGCAGTTGCCATTCATCAACCAACCTTATTTGAGAAAGAGAAGTGCTAAATGAGTAAAGAAGAACACGATTACAAATATTTTCATAACTCTCTGGTCGGATTTTTAAAGAACCTTCAATCAAGTCTCTCCTATCTTGTGGAAGGAGATATTCCGGCCCCGGAGGCAAAGGATCTGTATGTCGAAACCAAAAGAGAACTAAAAAACAAAATCCAGGATCTTGAAAAAAAGGAATACCGAATTGCTTTTGTCGGCGGTTTCAATTCCGGAAAAAGTACGCTTATCAATGCCATTTTGGGGGATTACATACTTCCCGAAGCCAGCAAGGCATTGACCGCAGTTCCTACCTACATTAAAAGAAGTTCCTCAGGTCAGGATGAATATATTGTTCATTACCTGAGCCGGGAGGATATATTTAAAGTTAAAAGGCTTTACCGAAAAGCTCTGGCTGAGGATTTAGGCGATCCATCGGCTGCAAATCTCGGCGACGACGGGATTGTCGACCTTTTTGAAAAAAATATGAAAACCACTCAAGAAGAAGGCACGGCGAGTCACCTGGATTTAAAGCTTCTCGAACATTTCAAAAAGGTAATCGTCCACGAAAAAAGTATTCGCGATAAAATTTCCGATAATTCTTATATCGTCGAATGCTCTCGTGAAAAAGCGTTTACCCTTATCAAAGATGAACTGGAAGCATCTTTTATAGAGAAAATTGAAATCCGGTTAAACAATCTCGATATTCCGGAAGATGTCATTATTGTAGATTTGCCGGGTGTGTCGGTACATAACCCGCGCCACCGTGATATTACCCTTGATTTTATTAAGCGCAGCGCTCATGCGATCGTGCTGGTGTTAAGCGCCAAGAGAATTTTAGACAAAGATGAAAATTCGATCATGAAAGGTTTCATGGGGTCTAACATCAACATTCAAAACAAATTTTTCTGGGTAATCAATCAATGGGATTTGGTTACTGAGGTGGACAAGAAAGATGTTGAGGCGGATTTTGAAGAAATGTTAAACGATTTTCAGATCGACCACATCAGGTCTTACCGGACCTCGGCCCGTGATGGTTTGCTGTCCTGGTTGTGCATGAATAAACAAGATACCATTGAAAACAATGACCGTCTCCAGCGGCATATGCAATATTATCGGGATAATCTGACCCATACCTATAACAATGATCATAAGCTGGCTTACAAATTGTCACAGGTCGGTAAAATCCGAAAGGATGTTTTCGGATATCTCAATTCGGAGATCAAAAGAAATACCCTGAAAGAAATTGCAGAAAATATTCTGGTCAAATGCAAGCGTATTTCCACTATTTTGAGGAAAGAACAGGAGGATCACCGGCATTATCTTTCAGAAAAAATAGATAATGAAAAGAAGATCCGGGAAGAAGATTACATTGAAGAAAAAAGAAACCGGCTTACCCAGGAAGCCAGAGCAACCCTTCGCAAGATGCTCGATAAGGTGGTCGATGAACAAGATGAAATTGAGGCCACCCGAAATGCAGAATTGTGGGAACATATCGAAAACACTTACAGCAATAATATCAATCTGAAAGAAGAATTCAGAACGGTCATGAAAAATCTCGGCCGAAAATCACCTCTTTATTTTGAAATCGAAACCAATGTTTTGACCAGTATCAATAAACTGGTCAAAGATAAATTTGTTAAGGTACTCAAAGAGGGTATCGGGCGAGTATTTGATGAATATGAGATTTTGCTGGATAGCTTTTCCCGTTATATCTCCGAAGAAATGAGGGGTGAATATGTGAGTGCTATCGACCGGGATTTTAAAGACAAAATCATCAGGGAAAATAAAAGAAAAGTCAGAGATGGGTTTGAAATGTATGCCAGCGCATTGATATCACGTCTCGACAGTCTTCTTGTCTGGTCAGACATTTCTGAAGACCAGCTTTTTAGAGATCTCAATATTGAAAACACAGACACGCTTATCACTAAAAATAAAACGGCATTTAATGATCTGAAACAAAATCTTTCTGAATTGAGATCTTATATGAATGATTTGTCCGATCTTTCCACTCAAAAACGTTTTGTCGGTATGTCTCATAAGAAAAAAATAACCGAGAAAAAAGGTGAAAGCGAAAGTGCTATTACCAGAATGAACCAGGCGTTGGAAACGTTCCAGCACTCTTATAATAAAATTGAAAAATTGATCAATTACTGTTTCCCTGAAAATCCTCACCCCGCCCTGCAACTAACCAAAATAGCAAAGCTGGTTCCCAGGGATATCAAGGACAGCAATATTTGGGATGAAAAAGCCCGCCAATTTAATTTATTTCTTAGCGGTGTCTACAAAGAACACATGCAAAAGGCGGTTAATGAACTCAATGAACAGTCCTGGCTTTTTGTAAGGGATAACCTGGCGGAAACAGAATCTCAACTGAACGATATTTTAGTTAAATACGTATTCCAGCGCCTTGAAAAAATTGTTAAAGACAACATTGACAAAGAGTTTCAAATCAAAAAAGAAAACAAGGAAAAAATGCAGGAGGTTATCGGTGAGCACCTCAAGCCTTTCGGCGATATGGACAGGCGGCTTCGAAAATTTGTCGCTGAAATCGAAAGCGCCTCATTTCCTTATGAAGATAGCCACTCCGACAGCGACAATGTAGTGGAAATAAAAAAAAGACAAATTCATCAGTATTAATATAAACACTGATAAATAACCAAAATAGTGCCCGAACGAAAACTATGATTTTTCGTTAAGATCAAGGAAGACGAAAATTTTAACCACAGACA
>JAGYNR010000141.1 GCA_018399715.1 Desulfobacterales bacterium
GGAAAACGAAAATTTTAACCACAGACATACATTGAGTATTTCGAGGATTAAAATTTGAGTCTGACGCAGATATTGGCGAAAAAGACAGTTTTTGTTCAGGCACGAATTACAAGATAGCTTAGCGAGAGTTGGTTAAAATGAAAAAAATTAGTTTATCTGGAGATAAAATCGATTCATTTTTTGATAAGATTAGTCAACTGACCAAATTGCAGCGAATTCTTATTACGGTGGGAAGTTTCATTGTAATTGGAGGCATATTTATTTATTTTTTGTATCTTCCCAAGTATGACGAGATAGATAGGCTCAATAAGGAGCATAAAAGCCTGTTGACAAAATTGAATTCTGCTAAAATAAACGCAAAACAGCTGCCGAAATTTCAAAAGGAAATGAAAGAAGCGGAGGGAAAGTTTAAGATTGCAAAGCAGTTGCTTCCTGAAAAAAAAGAAATTCCTTCATTGCTTGCAAATGTCTCCCAATCCGGACAGGAATCCGGACTTAATTTTTTGTTGTTTGTGCCCAAGCCGAATAAAACCTATGATTTTTATGCTGAAATACCAGTGTCGATAGAGGTAAATGGTGGATATCACAATTTGGCCTTGTTTTTTGATCGGGTAGCCAGGTTATCCAGAATCGTTAATATCGAAAATATTGACATAGCTGATTCCGGCAAGGAACCAGGGTTGCTTGAAATGAAGTGTACCGCTGTGACTTATCAATTCCTGGAATCCACAGAATAAAAAATTTCTGATAGGATTCCCCAAAAGAGACGAAAAACGGGAAAAGGAGACACTGACAGTCGTTATGCAGGAATATTTTATATTAAATGTCAAGCGCACCTTTCTTTTTGTTTGTGTCTGTCTTGCTTTGCTATGGGGATGTGGCGATAAGAGTGAACCGCCACAGAAACCCCAGGTTGTTAGAAAAAAAATTCAGGTGGAGTCAAAGGCAGCAGAAAAAAAACACGATAAAGTGATGCAAAATTCTCCATCGGACATGGTTGAAAATGCAAAAAAAAGTTCCGTTGAAAGTGTTTCCCAACCGCTCCGGAAATCGTTAGATGCTGATAAGTCAATTGCTCCTGAAATTAAGGAGAAAAAAACAGAACCCTTAAAACCGCTGCAAATGATATTTCCTACAAGTGAGAACTCAACCGAAAATTCCCTGACAAACCAATTCGCATCCAATGGTCCTCCGCTGTATAATCCAGAGGGCAAAATTGATCCGTTTATGCCGCTATTTAAAAAGGAATCTCCTGAGGAAAAAAAGGCAGCCGACAAGCCGAAGAAAAAGAGACGTATACCCCGCACGCCATTGGAAAAGTTAGATTTAAGCCAATTGAAACTGGTGGGGATTATCATGGCTACGGATAATCAAAAAGCACTTGTGGAGGAATCTTCCGGGAAGGGGTATATTGTTACAAAAGGAACGTATATTGGTCGAAATGGCGGTCGGGTGACGAATATACAAAGTGATCGAATAATTATAAAAGAAGAGGTAGTTGACGTACTTGGAAAGTCAAAGATTAAGAAGACAGAACTGAAACTTCAGAAACCGTTTGGAGAAAACTAAAATGGCACTTGCCACTAAAACAATGAAGCGAGTTTTTGAACATGCGATTCTTCTGATTTTGATTCTGACATTTATTTCTGCCTGTGCCAGTAAACTTGGCGCTAAAACCAGTAATCCTATAAATGTCAGGAATATCAAATCTGTAAGTGTCCTTGAAAAAGATGATTCGATCGATATCCGAATCATAGCTGACCAATTACTTACATACACATCCGTAAAACAGCCATATCCGCTGGGACTTATTTTTTATCTTCCTGATACTAAATTAAATGATGCCCGCATTGACAGGGTTCCTGCAAATGAGTGGGTTAGTATGATAAATGCTTCGGAATCAACCGATCACGGTAATACTACCCGAATAGAGATATCATTAAAAAAAGATATTCCTTTCGAAGTCGATGATAGTGAGAACGGATTGGTTATATCTTTATTTAAAAAGGAAGAATCATCGGTTATCGAAGAAGATTTATCATCTTCCATGGAGGAAACAAAGAAAACCGTAATTAGCGATAAAGGGGTGCCGAAAGCGGCTTCCAAGACCGATGAGCTGTCAGATTCAGATATTATTTTGGATAAAAGCCCAATGATGTCTGTTGCAGAAACATCTGAAGCCGAAAAGACGTCTGCAAATATTTCTGATAAAATATCTGAAATCAATTCAGAAATCAGTAATCAACCGAATATGATATCTTCAGTTTATGCTCTTACTGGTGAAAACGGACTTTTGGTAGCACTTCAAAGTGATTTTCCGATTACGGAATTTGAAACGTTTACGATAAAAAGTTCTGATGGTATGCCAGCCAGAATTGTTTTTGATTTACCCGGGGTCCAAAGTCCCTTTAAAAAGGAACAATCCATTCAGATAAATGGACAATGGGCAGATAAAATAAGGCATTATAGTCATCCTGACAAGGTCCGATTGGTTGTTGACACTCATGATCAATATTTAACATCATATTCTGCCAATGCCGTCAAAAACGGCTTGGAAATATTGATTGAAGCAGCTCCCGTTGAAAAACCGGTAAAATTAGCAAAAACTGGGATGCCCCAGCCTCGTAAATCGATTGAAGATGTCAAAAATGGCGAACTTTCTGAATCTGCAAAAATCGAAACTATTGGAAGTTCCGAATCCATTGAAATAACGGCACAGCCGGAAACAGCAAGGGCTTCAGCGGATGTATATCCTATTGAAACAACAGAATTTACGGAAGATGTAAAAATTTCAGAATCTGATCAACCGATCGAAACGACGGAGTCCCAGGAAGTTTTAGAGGTTGGAGAAACTATTACCCCCATCCAAGCGACAGAACCTCCTGAAGTTATAGAGGTTTCAGCGTCTTCTCATCCTGCTGAAACGCAAGAGCCTTCGGAAATTGTAGAAGTTGCAGAAACTAATTTTCCTGTCCAAGCGACAGAACCTCCTGAAATTACAGAAGTTGCAGAACCATCTCAACCCATTGAATCAACCGAAACCAGTGATGGGGTTTCTTTTAAATTCGAAGAAAAGAAGGTTGATGCTCAGGAAACAGCAGCGAAAACAGCCCGACAAGCCGATAAAATAGTAGAGGGGAAAAAATCTTCTTTCTCTCAAAAGAATGTTTCAGGCAAGGCATTGGTGAGCAGAGTTGATTTCCAAAGCAAGGAAGCCGGTAAATCCGAAATCTTGATTGGTACATCCAAACCGGTAGATTATAAACTCAACAAGGTGAATGACAAAAAAGTTGTGCTTCAATTGTTTGAGACGAATTTAGTGGAACATCAGAAACGTCCCCTGATTACGACTAGGTTTGAAAGTGCAGTTGACCGTATCCTTCCCATCCAAAGAAAAGGGATGAAAGATACGCTGATTTCAATTGAGCTCCGTGAGATGGTTGAATATGACATCAAACAAACCGATAGTCTTTTGAGGCTTCAATTTGCTGCTTCATCTATTCCACCGAAAACATTTGAAGAGGCCAAACTTCCCCCATGGAAACAGATAATGGCTCAAACTGATCCCATGACGACAGAGATGGCAGAAACAGGTGTAACAGGTATATCTGAACTTTCCGGGGATTATGATGATATATTGACAATTGAGCGAAGCGGCAGGAAAAAATACACCGGAGAAAAAGTTGCTCTGGATTTTTATGAAACCGATATAAAAAATGTGTTTCGTATCTTAAGAGAAGTCGGGGGTAAGAACTTTGCCATTGATAAAGATGTTACCGGAAAGGTTACAATGACACTGGAAAAGCCGGTACCTTGGGATCAGGTGCTGGATCTGGTGTTGAGAATGAATCAATTGGGGAAAGTTGTCGATGGAGATATCATCAGAATTGCCCGAATGGAGACCATTACGAAAGAAGAACAAGCCCGGCAGGCCAGAATTGAGGCCGAAGCTCAGGCCAGAGAGCAAGAGAAGGCGGTGGAGCCGCTTTATACGGAGTACCTCCAGATAAACTACTCCGATGCTCAAACAGAAATACTGCCTCATATTCAAAAAGTTGCGACCGGAGATCGCGGCAGTCTCAGCGTTGACCCTCGTACCAACACCATCATAATGGTTGATACAATAGAAAAAATTAATCATGCGAAACAAATAATCCGTCACCTTGATAAAGTGACGCCACAGGTAATTATAGAAACAAGGATCGTGGAAGCGACCAACAATTTTTCCAAGGCCGTTGGAATTCAGTGGGCTCTGGAAGGTGGAATTCAAAATGACGAAGAAAGGGCTGGAATTGGCCCTCAACGCGCGTTTGATACGCTTGGTGGTACATGGGCCTATGATGCCGCAGTAAATCTTCCGGTCGTTGACACCGGAAGTATTGGTTTTGAATTTAAACGGATTCTGGGCACTCCCTTTGAATTGGATGCCCGTTTGGGGGCGATGGAAGAGTTGGGCGAGGTGAGAATTGTATCGGCACCTAAAGTGCTGACCTTAGACAATAAAAAGGCAAGCATTAAACAAGGCCGTGAAGTTCCCTATTCAGTTGTGGGGGAAAATGCAATGGTGGATGTTGAATATAAGCAGGCAGACCTTCTTCTGGAGGTAACGCCTCATGTAACCTCGGACCAACGGATTTCTTTAAAGGTGTTTATTACCAATAATGAAGTTGCTGAAACGCTTCCGAACGGAGAGCCTGTCATTGCAACCAAGGAGGCGGAAACCGAACTTCTGATCAATGATGGAGAAACTGTGGTGATTGGCGGAATTCTTCAAACCTCGGATGATTATGTTGAATCAAAGATTCCGGGAGTCGGTAATATTCCAGTACTTCGTTGGCTTTTTAAGTCAAACAGCACAGAAGTAAGAAAAAACGAGATGATGATCTTTTTGACACCAAGGATTTTACAATTGGAACAAAGAGGGATTTAAAGATCCGATAAGTTAAATTCGCGTTTAAATTAGGATGAAATAAATTTTATATATGAAAGGTAGCAATGGAGTACTAATACTTTCATATAAAAAAACTGATGAAGAAGGGGAATCCGTGATGTTCGATCGTACAAAATTTTGTTATGGTTTAATTTTGTGTGCATTGCTTTTTTGGGGAATTAGCTGCAGTTCTGGTGGAGGCGGATCTCATGGTGATGAAGGTTCTGAGATCGTCGGTTCGGTTGAAATTGCTTCCAGTTTTGACAGTATTGAAGCTGATGGTTCGTCACAGGCTCAAATTAGCGTAAATGTGAAAGATACAAATGGTGAGAATATTGCCGACGGTACAGAGGTAACA
>JAGYNR010000142.1 GCA_018399715.1 Desulfobacterales bacterium
TAACGCCTTCGCCCGTGGCACCCGACAAAGAAAGGTGAGCCGGTCTGAAAACTTTTTAACCAACAGGGTTGATTTACACCCTGCGATAACCGGAAACGTGGAAAAACGCAAACCGGTCAGAGACAAGCACTCCCGGCACCCTGAAATCAGGTGATCAGACCCTATCTTGATGCATATGCCGTCTACCCTCCCATCCGAACGGGCTTTAAGTCGCTTTGGCACTGTGCCAGAAAATAGCGGTCTGTCATGCCGGAAATAAAATCACGGACAATTTCCTCCGGAGCATTGTTTTGATACGCCTGGGACATATCCATTAAAAACTGTCGAAAAATCACTGAATCCTTGTTTTTATGTTTCAAATCCCAAAGATACTGATCAAATAATCGTTTGAACAGTTCTCCGATCTGATTGAGATGTTTTTTGATTTTCGGATTCATGTAAATATGTTTCATATTGAACGTTTTCAACCGTTTCAGCCCTTCGGACATCTCGGGGCTGAAAGCTGCAAACGGCTGATGATAACTGTTTTTGATAATATCGGTTACCAGATGATATACAATGGAGCCGTTGGTATTGCCAAACAGCTCAACACAGGATGATGGCAAATCAGATCTGTTGATTAAATTCAGGCGGATGGCGTCTTCAATATCGCGGCCAATATAGCTGATGGTATCGGCCATCCGAACAACACACCCTTCCAGGGTCATGGGGATAATAGAACATGACGGCTTTCTTTTTTTATTTTCCATTTCCTGCTCCAGGGTCTCAAAGGTCTTTTTTCGGTCAGGTCCCAGTTTCTGGTTATGGATTTCTCCGTCATGGCAGAGAATACCGTCTAAGGTCTGTAGGGACAGGTTCCACCCCCGGCCTTTTCGTTCCACCCGGTCGAGAAACTGAACGCTTTGAACACTGTGCAGAAAATAGCCGATGCCGTGTTTCTGACAAAGGTCTGATAAAATCCGCTCCCCGTCATGACCAAATGGGGTGTGGCCGATATCATGTCCTAAGGCGATCGCTTCAATAAGATCCTCATTTAATCCCAGAAATCTGCCGATCGTTCTTCCGATTTTTGAAACGAGCTGAACATGAAGCATCCGGTGAGTAATGTGATCATTTTCAATCAGATAAAACACCTGGGTTTTGTCAATATACCGGGTATACGCATGGGAATGCAGTATCCGATCCGCATCCAGGGAAAAATTTTGCCGATATCCTTTCTCCAGTTCTTTTTCATAACGGCGACGGATACAAGATGTGCTGAATTCCGCTACAGGTGACAACAGTTTGGATTCTCTTTCATTCAGGCCGTGGCGGATTTCTTCCAGTTCCGGATCAAGCGTTATTTGGGGTAAAACAGACATTATATGTCTCCATTATCAATTAGGGTCTCCATCAGTTTTATATAATCAATGCCTGCCTGGCGGAATCCTTCTTTACCGTATTTCATATTTCCTTCCAAAACGTAATATTGACCATCATGACAGCAGATATCGATTCCCACGTCATCCCATCTGCAAACCGTAGCCGTGTACAAAGCCAGACGAACCGCTTCGGCATCTATAGCATCCAATGATACGCGACCCCCGACAGCCACGTTGCTTCTGAATTCACCGGGAGGGGCTATTCGCCAATAAGCATGCACAACCCGTTTTCCGATCACCACCACCCGCATATCCCGGGAAACCGGTAAATATTGCTGGATATACGCCGGTCCGCCCAGATCCAGATATTGTTGAAGATCCTCCGGAGTTTGAATCAAAAACACCCCCCGGCCAAGTGCTGAGCCCCTGGCCGTTTTGGCGATAAAGGGAAACGAAAAATACGAACCGATGCTTGCTTTTTGACGCTTACCGTAAAAAACCCGGGTGCGGGGTTGAGGAATGTTCATAAGATCAAAAAGGGCTGTCTGCTTGATTTTATCCTGGGTAAACTTGTAGCTATGGTAACTGGGAAATGTTTCTTTTCCCATCACATCAAAAAGGTCGGCGTAAAAGCTGGTAGGATAATAAATTTTTTTCGCCGAGCGGATCATTTCTGCTTCGGCCACCGGATAGTCGGAAAAATTAGGTCGTACACCTAAGGTTATGACATTTGAGCAGGCTTTCAGGCGGGATTCGAAAGCAATCACCCGGCGGCTGTAAGGTAAAGATGTTTCAACCATCAGGATAACCGCTTTTCAATCTGATCGATCACCCGTCTGACAGCTTCGAAAAAGGGACCGGAAACATCCTGGCTAAGGACCGGTAAGCCTGTATCACAGGCATTGACAACACCCGGGTCGAACGGGATGGTTCCTAAAAAATCCAATTCCATCTGTTTTGCGGTTCGTTCACCGCCACCGCTTTTGAACAGTTCAATGATTTTGCCACAACCCGGACACGGAAACGGTCCCATGTTTTCTATCAAACCCAGAATATTCATCTTGATGATTCTGCAGAAATTGATAGATTTGCGAACATCGGCCAGCGCAACATCCTGCGGGGTTGTTACGATTATCGCCTGAGCATCGGGAACACAGTGTGCGATGGTGAGCGGCTCATCCCCGGTGCCCGGAGGAGAGTCGATGACCAGGTAATCCAATTCCCCCCATTGCACATCAGCGATAAACTGACGGATAACGCCGGTTTTGGCCGGCCCCCGCCAGATAACCGCTGCATCCCGTTTTTCCTGGGTTAACATGGACTGCATGGAAACCACCTTGAGTCCGCATTTTGAACCAGGAATAACAAATTTATCCGGACTGATGTCCAGCATGTCTTCGAAGCCCATAATCCGGGCAATGCTGGGACCGTGCAAATCAACATCCATCAAACCGGTTTTATAGCCCCGCCGGGAAAGACCCACAGCGATATTGGCAGCCAGGCTGCTTTTGCCCACGCCGCCCTTGCCGCTCATGACAAATAGCTTGTGGTTTATTTTGGAAAGAGAGCTTTCGATCATCTGGTCCTGAAGTTTGGTCGCCATTTTCGATCCACCCGACAGGCACGATTTGCTGCTCTTTTTTTCGGACGCTTCTTGTTCTGTCATTTTATTGTATTCTCCTTTTACGAAAAGGTATTACAGATATAAGTTTCAGATGTTGATACCGGTACTCGACAAACAATGCATCGGGGCATTTTCATGAAAATCCATACCATAAATTAGAGTGGCAGAAAACAGTAAATAGTACCTGGAATGACCGGGGCTTATTTTCATATGATCAATAGAGAGAACAATTCAATTTTATTCTGAATTGATATGACTCAGATACTGTTGTTAAAATGATGACAGATGAAATAATGGCCTTAACGATGTCAAATAAATGAAGGGTCTTCTTGTTGACTCTTAAGCTGTTGCTTCACGGATAGGTTTGACTTTTTCAATTTTTTTCATTCGTTTCGGCGAATGCAATGCAGTCCATAAATCATTTCGTTGCTGTAAGTTAAGCCAGAAATTCGGTGTATTGCCAAATACTTTTGCCAACATTAATGCTGTGTCGACGGTGACAGACCTTTTCCCGGTGCAAATTTCATTTACTGTTCTACGACTGACACCCATCGCAGAAGCTAGTTGACCTTGGGTAATTCCCAAAGGTATCATAAATTCCTCGGTGATCATTTCACCAACACTGACAGGTTGACGTTTAGTTAAAATCATTTTCCACCTCATTTGTAAGTATGATTATCAAGGTAAATGCCATCCGCCTCTCCGCGTTCATCATCCCAAATAAAAATAATTCGCCATTGATTATTAACTCGAATGGAATATTTATCCTTTAGTTTGCCAGATAATTTTTCAAAATGATTGCTGGGTGGACTTCTTAGATCAGCATCACTTGTTGCATCATCTATCATTTGTAGCTTCCTGAATAATCGTGAACGAATGTCAGCAGGTATTTTTGAGGACTGAATGTCCTCCACGAAAAAATTATGCAGCCAATGATCACGAAAATTTTTAATCATAGCTACACTGTAACTCACATGATTACAGAAAACAAGCTATTAATTAAATCTTTTTATCTAAATCGATCGCCGAACGAAGTTTTCAGTCTTTTGGGACAAAACGTATTTCTCACTTGCAGATGTGAAACGATACAGAACACCTGTCAAGTGATAAATTGGTTATGCAGTAGTTCTGATTTTTGAGTCAAAATTAGAATTGCTGGGATCTGGTTATACGATTCAGTTTTTGTTTGACATAATGATAATCCAGATCTATATTTAGGTCATAATTAAAACTTAAATTAGGAGCTACCTATGAGGGCATTATCTATTGCAAATGATATAATTCCGATCGGCGAATTTAAAACAAAAATCGCAAAATGGTTCAAAAGTATCCAAGAGACTGGGAAACCACTGATTATTACTCAAAATGGCAGGCCGGCTGGAGTCCTGCTCTCTCCTCAGGAGTATGATGAACTTGTCTACCGAAGGTCATTTTTACTATCTGTCGATCGTGGTATGGACGATGCAGAGAAAGGTAGGCTTTTCACAACAGAAGAAATGATGGACAAATTATCCGAAATAGTAACTGGCGAACAATAGAACATGAAAATAATGTGGACCAATGAAGCGCTTGCTATACTGAGAGATATTAAGCGATACATTGCTCAGAATAATCCCGACCGCGCAACGCTATTCATCCGGAAAATAATAGATAGAACAGAAATTCTAATTACTAGCCCTCAAATTGGCAGAATAGTCCCAGAAATATCTCGTCCAGACATCCGGGAATTAATCTTTAAAAATTATCGCATAGTGTACAGGATCAAAAATGATTTTATCGAGATCCTTACTGTATTCGAAGGCCATAGGCTTTTCAATATTATTGAACTTACTGATTAATTCATTTTGGCATGTCGTATCATTTCATGTGATTGTCATAATTAGTGCCTGAAAGGATGCCTGAACATGGAAGTCAGTGTTAAAGAAGCCAGAAACAGTATTAGCAAGTTGCTGGATCGTACCCAAAGAGGTGAGGAGATTTTAATTTCAAGGCGGGGAAAGAAGGTGGCGCGACTTGTGCCTGTTGACATTTCAGAAAAGCGGTTGCCCGATCTCAGCGATTTCAGGGCGTCAATTGCCGTCCGGGGGCTTCTCTCAGTCAGACTGTTATCGACTCTCGGAACCAGGAGCGATATTGAAGATTTATTTAGTGCCCGAACGAAAACCAGGATTTTTCGTTAAGATCAAGG
>JAGYNR010000143.1 GCA_018399715.1 Desulfobacterales bacterium
TACATTGAGTATTTCGAGGATTAAAATTTGAGTCTGACCCAGATATTGGCGAAAAAGACAGTTTTCGTTCGGGCACTATGCTATGATGTATCAATTTTCCGGATTTAACCCGGCAATGTCATTGTTTCTATTTCCCCGGGGTATCATTGAATTTTCTGAGTATCAGGGAGGCATTGGTTCCGCCGAAACCAAACGAATTGGTCATTGCTACCTGAACTGCTTCTGTACGGGATACTTTCGGAACATAATCCAAATCGCATTCTTTATCCGGATTATCCAGATTGATTGTCGGAGGAATGATGCTGCGTTGCAAGGTTAACGCTGTAAATACAGTTTCAACACCACCGGCACCCCCCAGCAAATGACCGGTCATGGATTTGGTGGAACTGATTGGCACTTTATGGGCACAGTCCTTGAATACAGTTTTCATAGCGCGGGTTTCATAAAGATCATTTAATTGTGTCGAAGTTCCGTGAGCATTGATGTAATCAATCTGATCGTATGTTAATCCTGCATCTTTAATGGCAGCCTCCATGCAACGGACAGCACCATTGCCATCGGGGGGCGGCGATGTCATATGATAACCGTCGCCGCTCATGCCGTACCCAACAATTTCAGCATAAATTTTCGCACCTCTTTCAAGAGCATTCTCAAGCGTTTCGAAAATCAGTATTCCACATCCCTCTCCCACAATGAACCCATCCCGATTCAGGTCGAACGGACGGGATGCTTTCTCCGGTTCATCATTACGGGTAGAGAGTGCTTTCATGGCATTGAATCCGGCAATACATGTCCTGGTGATAACAGCTTCCATCCCCCCCGTGATCATCGCATCAGCCATGCCGTTTTGTACAATTCTAAAAGCGTCACCCACTGCATGGGAACCTGCTGCACAAGCCGTGGCCACAGAGGCATTTGGTCCCTTGGCACCGAAAACAATGGAAATGAATCCGGGTGCCATATTGCCGATCATCATCGGAATAAAAAAAGGACTAACCCGCTTTGGTCCCTTGGTTTCCAGAATATGTAAATTTTTTTCCATAGTGGCCAATCCACCAAGACCACATCCGGTTAAAACGCCGATTCGATTTTCATTGGAACTGTCGATCGTATATCCGGAATCCTCCAAAGCCATTCGAGTAGCTGCAACGCCATAAGCAATAAAGCGTTCGGTGCGTTTAGCATCTTTTTTGGGGAGAAATTCCTCAGACTTAAAGCCTTTCACTTCCCCGGCAATCTTTGTCTGATAATCGCTGGTATCAAATCGTGTTATCTCTGAAATACCAGATTTACCTGCAATTAATGCTTCCCAGCTATCTTGGACACCTATTCCCAATGGTGTAACTAAACCAAGACCTGTTATCACTACCCGCCTTTTCAAGAATAACTCCTTTTTCAACTAAAATTACATGGATTTTTCGCTAAACGAAATGAACGAACGTATCTTTTATACAATAATATCATCAGGAATTTGCATTTATATAGTTTAACACATCCTGAACAGTTACCAGCTTTTCGGCGTCTTCATCAGAAATATCGATATCAAATTCTTCTTCCATGGACATGATCAACTCGACCAGATCCAAAGAATCCGCCCCTAAATCATCGACAAAGGTGGACTCTTCTTTTATTTCACTCAAATCAACGCTCAGTTTTTCGGCAATAATTTTCTTCACCTTATCTTCTATGGACATAATCACCTCCGCTTAAAATCTTTCTTTTAATATTTTTTAGCCTCATATGACTATATAGTGCCTGAACGAAAAATCCTCGTTTTCGTTCGGACACTATATATGTAATTCAGTGCGATTGCTTATATATACATACCACCGCTCACATGGATAACCTGACCGGTCATATACGATGCCTTCTCCGATGCCAGAAACGCCACTGCGGAAGCGACATCTTCCGGTTTTCCAGGCCGTCCAAGCGGTATCTGGGCCAGAAAAGCATCTTTAACATTCTCAGGTAATGTTGCAGTCATATCGGTCTCTATATATCCAGGAGCAATTGCATTGACCGTAACTCCCCGTGAAGCCAGCTCTTTGGCCAATGTCTTGGTAAGACCAATAACACCTGCTTTTGAGGCAACATAATTGGCCTGTCCGGCATTTCCGGTCACTCCCACTACCGAGGCAATATTGATAATTCTTCCCTCACGCTGTTTCATCATTACCTTTGCTGCTATCCGGCTACATAAAAAAGTCCCTTTTAGATTTATTGAAAGGACATCATCCCACGCTTTTGTCTTCATTCGGACCAGGAGGCTGTCACGGGTAATTCCGGCATTGTTTACCAGCACATCTACCCGACCGGTTTCATTTATAATCGTATCAAAAAATTCTGTAACGGCTACCTCTGAGGAGACATCAACACTATAACTTGATGATGCAGTGCCTTTCTTTTCAAGTGCCTTTTGAGTTTCTGCCGCCGCAGCAGCCTCACCTTCTGGATCTCCCGGGTTAAAATAGTTAAAATAAACATGAGCGTCGGGAATGGCCAGTGATTTACAGATTTCCCGGCCAATTCCCCTTGATCCACCGGTTACCACTATTGTGTATTGATTTTTTTTGGGCATTTGATTTTGACTACCTCTCAAATAAGATATCAGCTATCCGGTCCATGTCTCTAAAAAGGTTCGGATAACTCATGACAAGATGCTGGTAAGAAATAGATGCCAAAAATTCAGCAAGACTATTTTCATCAACGACACCGGTACCCATGGCAATTTTAAGGCTGTTTTGCGCCACTAACTGAGAGGTTTCAGATGCAAAAATCCTTGACATGGTTTTAATTGTTTCGACCTGATTGTCACTGGCATCAGATAGGGTCTGTGCCTTTCTGGCCAGTGCGGCTCCCACTTCTACCCACGTCATCATATCAGCCAGGCAAAACATGGCATATTGCTGCCGGGTAAGCCTGTTTTCATGCACCAAATCAATAACACGATTTAAGGCACTGGCAGACAAGGCAAAAAATTTACCTCCGGCGTCGGGCATGACCTTTTCCAGATTCGCCATGTCCTGTGCGATCCTGTCATAATACGAGCCTTTGGTTTTACGGGTTGTTTTCCATCTAAAGGTACTGATAATATTTTGCTGAATTTCACTTGTTCCCTCATAAATACAAGTAATTTTAACATCCCGCTTAATTTTTTCGACTTCGTATTCGTGTATGTACCCATATCCTCCCAACGCCTGGATTGCATCATCGGCGGCCTTGTTGGCCACCTCCGTAGCAAACAATTTACCGATAGCCCCCTCTACCTGAAGATCTTCCTCTCCGGCGTCCAGCCGGTTGGCGATTTCATCCAGATAAGCAGACGCCGCCGCTAAACGAACCGCGTTAGGAACAACCAGTTTATGGGTATACCCCTGTTTTTCAGAAAGTGGCCCGCCAAACTGGATGCGTTCCCTGGCATAAGGAATTACAATCTCCATTGCAGCATCCCCGGCACCCAGCGCCATGGCAGCTACCATCAACCGTGTATATCCGAAAACTCTGTTTGCCTGCTTGAGCCCGATACCCGGAACTCCACCCACCAGATTTTCAACCGGAACAAAAACATCGTTAAACGAAAGGGGGGATGTGTTGGATGCCCTTATACCATGCTTTTCCTCTCCTTTTCCCTGAACAAAGCCTTCCATCCCTTTTTCTATAACAAAAAATGAGGGACCCTCCGGCGCTTTGGCCAGTACAGTGATCAGGTCTGCATAGCCACCATTTGAAATAAACTGTTTGGAACCATTGATCTTATATCCGGTAATATTCCCATTGTCATCGGGCACGGGTTCCGCTTTGGTTTTCAAGGCTGCCAGATTACTCCCGGCTCCCGCCTCGGTAACTGCATATGCCACCAGGGTGTCTCCCTCGGCAATGGCCCCCAGCCATTTTTCTTTCTGTTCTTCTGAAGCTCCTACCAATATTGGATCAGATCCCAGTTGAATGGCGAAAAAGGCCGTCGCAATACCCAGGCATATCTTCGACATCTCACGGGTGACAGCACAACAGTCACGGGCCCCACCACCCATTCCGCCGTATTCCTCGGGAATAAAAAGCAATTGGAGCCCGATGTCGGGCCCCAACATTTCCCGGATAACTGCTTCGGGAAAAACTTCTTCTTTGTCAAACGCCAGAATTTTTTCTTTGGTCAGAACCAGCTTGCGCAACTGTCCCAGTGTGTCAATAACCATCTGTCTCGATTCGGAATCCAGCCCTTTAAGTTCAGCCATCTATTATTCCTCTTCTGATGTTATGGTTCTTCCTTTATATTTTCCACAGCTCGGGCATGCATGATGCGGAAGTTTAACCTCTCCACACTCCGGACAAGTAGATACATTTGGGGCATCAACCTTTTTGTGGGTACGTCGCTTATCCCGTTTTGACTTAGATGTTTTATGTTTTGGTACAGCCATTTTAATCTCCTAACTATTTGTTTTTTAAATTAAATTAATTGAAAATAATTCTACTCGTTAAAAGTCTTTATTCTAGTAATTGAAATCATGGCAATTGTCAAGAATTTTTAAAAACATTTTTTAAATGTTTTCTTGTGCTCTTTTAATTGATGTGTTATTGGCATTTTAAATTTGTTACAATATAAATTAAATACTACTTAATAAACTGATTTTATAAATTATAATATATGCAATATAAACAATATGAACTTGAGCTTGATTTTATGACTTAAAATAAAAACAGATGATGTATTCTGTTTTTCTCATTACTAATTTTTTTATAAGTGTTTAGATATTTTATTCTATCTATGGGTTATACTACATAGTGCCTGAACAAAAACTATGATTTTTCGTTAAGATCAAGAAAGACGAAAATTTTAACCACAGACATACATTGAGTATTTCGAGAATTAAAATTTGAGTCTGATGCAGATATTGAGAAAAAAACAGTTTTCGTTCAGACCCTACATAAAAATTATCAGAAGGTGAATATATGGATAAAGTAATTACCCGATTTCCGCCCAGCCCAACAGGATATCTT
>JAGYNR010000144.1 GCA_018399715.1 Desulfobacterales bacterium
CTGGCATATCTCCTTGATCCTGTAAATCTGTTTTTCGGAAGCTGGCTTCGGTGCCCTTGTGCCGTTGTTTTTCCCAAAATTTTGAGTTGATGGAGCCGGTAAATACATTTGGTTATTTTGTGGCAGATTGCCTGCGGGGAGAGCGTTCGGGTTATTGCCTGAAGGCAGAGGGTTATGGCATATTCCCTGCATGGCTTGGCGAGCATCTTCTATAACCGCGCTCCTTGCAATGGCGAGAGTTTCGCGAAAATGCGCATCAAACTGTTCCTTGCTTGCGTCCTTGGGTGGTTCCGCTTCAAGATGACAAATGTAGCCGAATTTACCGTTGCCGATTTCTTGCTCGAAGTAAAAATCTATTTCGTTCATAATGAGGTTCCTTTTTTGAGGGGGAGAAATTAAAGTTTGATTTTTTTTTAACTAAAATTAGGGTTCCCTATTTGACAAACTCCATTTATGCTCTATACTTATATTAAATTTCAAAATCAGGAGGTGTAGGCATAAGATTTATTTTGGTAAATTTTAACTATATATGAGGTGAATTAAAGCTTTTTTATTGCTGATTTTTGATTTGCAGAATTTTTTATAAAAACAATTAGTAATCCCTAAGTGGATTAAAATTGGTAACCAGTAACAATAAAAAAAATGGTGAATATGATGAAAAAAATGGAAGCTATAGTTCGATTTAAGCAAAGTTCATTTGATGCTAACCAGTCAGGTTTATTTTTTGTAAACCGTAAAAAAAACAGTAGCAAAAGGATAGAGGCCGCGCGGATTAACTCGTTCACCCTCATAGAGTTGCTCGTGGTGATATCAATCATTGCCATCCTGGCCGGGATGCTGCTGCCCGCGCTGGGCAAGGCCAGGGAGAAGGCCAGGCAGACCCAGTGTCTGAATAATCTCAAGCAGTGGGGGATGGGTATTTACATGTATATGGGAGACAACGGCGAATGGATGCCGATTACTATGGAAGCTGAAGATGCTACCGGTTCAGCAACTTCGCTGGATTTGTGGCATGATCAGCTTAATCCATATATGCAGGCGCGCCAGATTTATTTTTGTCCATCTGATCCGGATGTGGGACGAGATCCTGATTTGTGGGGAAGCTATTTGACGAACGGGATGCTTACAGTGATGTATGAAGTTGGTGGAGAGAAGCGGGGGCGTTCCTATAAACAGATAAAAAATCCAACTGGAACCGTTCTTATGGGAGAGAGGGCAGCTAATTGGCTTGAGCTTAATGGTAACAGTTCCAGTACAAATGAATATCAGGATTTGTGTTATGATTCCTGGCTGCCCAACGGTAATCTGACGACCGGCGTTGTGGGATGGCCACCTGATGACTGGCAGGAGCGTTTGGATACGGAGCGGCATGGTGGTGGTATGAATTTTGCTCTTGCGGATGGTCATGCCACATGGATGAAATTTGACGAAACTGCGCAGGCGGTGGATGATAATCTGCATGATTTGCATTGATGGGGAGGATTTTTCCAACGGAACGAAAAACATCATAACACGATGTAGTGTTTTTTTGTAAACAAAAACTGGGGCGCCAGAACGGCGCACTTTTAATTGTGCCGCCCCCCAAAGCCTTTTACCTTCAGGCACTAATTTAGTCTGGTCAACGACAAGATCACTGGCGCAAAGAATGAGCGTCCAGTGCATTCGTTTGTTAGGATTTGCTGCTTTCTTCGAAATCGAAATTACTCGTGGTTCGGCCTTGGAATGTGCCGCAATTCAGGATGTTCTGGTGGTCGGCAAAGCACTTGCCGAAGTCGATAGCCGAGAGCGCAAGATCGAGTTGGACCGCATGGCCGCGATGCTCAGTCGATTGGGAGGAAGAGGCTATTGCGTGAAGGAGGATTCCGTGGTCTACGGAGATGACAAAATCGATTACAAGTGCGAGATAGCCATATCTCGCCGTTGACATGCATCTTTGTCGGTATTAAACACAATTGCCCAGTCTGGATTATAGTTGCCCAGCGGTGTTGGTATTTTAAAACCGTTTGGGCCGCCCGGCAGTTTCGCAAAGACAAGCACTTCTTCGCACTCAAGGTCAGAGGCAAACTTCCGCTCAATATCAGAATCGATCTTTACATAATTGTGAACATGCTTTTTGACTTCCAGAATATTCTTTGTGAGGGATCCTTTAAAGTTGTTGATGGTAAAAATGCTGTCATCGTAGGACTTGTCTGTTTTTGAGTAGACAATGTTGTTGATCAAGGTTGTTGCTTTTTCACTGTTAATGATGTTGGATACACCCTGAATAAAACTCTCCGGGTTTACCCTGAAGTTATGAAAGGTATCCTGTCGCAAGCCCTGCAATATTGCTACAATCGTTTTGCGTGTCAGATTCGTCTCTTTGGCAATTTCGGCAACCAGATCGTACTTGAGTGAACCAAGAAGAGCTCCAGCTTTTTATTGGAGAAAATTTCTTCTACTTTGACTTCCATCCCAGGCAAAGCACCTTCATCGAATGTTCTACCAATAACTCCCTTTCTAAAACCTTTACTTTGCCCTTCAAAACAGCGGACTACCGCCATGGTGGCATCGGTTTGGTAGGGTTGTTGTTTGAATTGTAATTTCATCTGTAATTCCTTTTTAACCACGAAACACTCGAAATACTCGAAAGGGATTCAGAAGAGTTGTCTAAATCAAACATGCTGTTTTCATTAGCTTCTTTTTTCGTGCCTTTCGTGTTTTTCGTGGTTTAATCTTCTTTCCCATTCATAATTCATAATTCACCATTATTTCAATTTTTTCCTGTTTTCTGGTTCAATTAAATAATTCTCATTGGTGCTAACAGCTTTACCTGTTTTCTCTTCAAGTGCTTTTTTGGCATCTCCGGCAATCTTACCACCTTCCACAGCATCATCCTTCAAACCATCAAAACCAACTGTGTCATTAGTCTGTGTTATTTCTGTCGTTGCCCTTTCGCCCAGCATAGAAAATATCAGTTCAAGATCGGTCATGTGATCCCGGGGGTTCTCCCTGTTAAGCCCCTTAATCAGTACATTTTTTGTTTCCCGCCGACAGTTTCTATTTCCAGCATAAGGGGTGGTACAAGTTGTACCCCCCCTTGCTCAGTAAGTTTTTTTAATTCTGGGTCTCTTGATTTCATCCGCTTATAGTATTGTGCAGGATCTGAAGAATCGGTTAATGCGGCAATCACGTCATTGATTACAAACCACCATTCGTTTTCATAGATGATTTTACGAATCTCTTTTTTTTGGAAAAGGGCGATTTTATTGCTATCCATTACAACAACTCCTTATTTTTTACCACGAAATACACGAAACAATCGAAAGGGTTGCATTTTTTCGTGCTTTTCGTGTCTTTCGTGGTTCATTCCTTTATTCTCTTCAAAACTTCTTTCTTCTCAAGCAGCACCTTGTTAATCTCAACCTTGCGGTTAAATTGTTTCTCTTTGCTAATCCTGCTTTCCAAAGTGGAAATCTCTGTTTCTAAAACCTTGATCTTTTTATCAAGATCGATAACCTCACCAAAACTGCCTTTGTGCTGAGCTTCATCCCGGACAAAGGCTTTCACAAGCTTCTGATAGACCTTCTCTAGGTCTATGCCGGTAAAATCAAAGACTATATCTGTATTCCAGTCACAAAAATAGTAGTTTTCTACGTTGGTATCGGTTTTTAATGTAATGCCGTAGGCAATATTCTTTAAAACAAGGACAACACCTTCATCAATGCCTCGCTCTAAATCCTTTTTACAAACAGTGTGCATTCCGTTGGCAACGGTTTCAAGTGAGCCATTTTCTTTGATATAGTTCACCAGATCCATACGGAAATCATTCAAACCCAAATCGGTAATAGAAACACCAGAACCCATGTCTGCAATATCAACCACTTCTTCCTGAAGTTTTTCCAACTGCTTCTTTTTGAAAAGCAGGTCTGATGATTTATTGGTAAGCACATTGTCTTCACCGAAGGGCTTGTCGCTATCAACACGCAGGTAAATCGGTATGTCCATGGGCGGCATAGTGCAGCTTGTTTTGTACAATTTTGAAAAACTGAAGGCTTCCCTCACTTTGGGGATCGTAATCAATGGCGGTGGCATATAATTCCAGCACATCGAGATATTTCAGAAACAGCAGCCAAGATGTCTGCTCAGTGCAATCTAGTTCGCCAGTGCATCCGGTATCTTTCCAGAGCACGTCATCGATATTCTTGAAAGCTTGTTCAAACATGGTTTTTCTTAACTCATATCGCCGTTCTCGTCATGTGGCTCTGTATCTCTCCCGGGCCAACAAGTTATTGAATAGTTTACAGATATTATTCAGAGGCGATACCTCTTTTTCTCTTGAATTAAAAGAATATATGTTAATTTGAAGAATGATGCAAATCAGAACAATAGAGAAGTTTTATAGCTGTTGAAATTCCAGCAACGTCCGATCTGGTTGGAAATAATGGTTTCTTTCTGTTCTTTCAATGACTTGACCAGAGAAATGATTTGCGGCTACGTCGCGTGAAAAGTGAAATGCACCTGCGGCGCGTGAAGTGAAGCCTGTCGGCTTCGTTCACCATTTTTTTGAACAAAAAAATGGTGGAGGTGGGGGGAGTCAATACAATTTTTCTTTCCCGCTCGAATTTATTGCAAAACCTCATTTCTAACCTCGAAAATATCGAATTTGGCTATGTTTCAGCAATAAAAATAATCTCTCGAAAACGGTACTTTTTGGCACTTTGAAGTGTCGAAACGGTACCAAATGGTACCGCCTGAAGCCACTGTTTTTGAACTTGATTTTTGATGTTTCATAACGCTAATAGAATCTGATTTTAACTAAAATCAACCCGGGAAACCAATTTCGCCGTAAAAGGCCGGAAACAGCCCTCGGTTGCGCGTTGCATCGCGGGTGAATAAGATGAGGTGAA
>JAGYNR010000145.1 GCA_018399715.1 Desulfobacterales bacterium
AAGATCAAGGAAAACGAAAATTTTAACCACAGACATACATTGAGTATTTTAAGGATTAAATTTGAGTCTGACGCAGATATTGGCGAAAAAGACAGTTTTCGTTCAGGCACTCTATTGAAAATCGGTTAAGAGAGCGTTTAAATTTGTTAAGGGGATAAGGGATATGGATGAAGCAGGGGAAAAAAAACAAGAAATTCGAGATGCAATAGAAAAAAAGCTTGAGGGTCTTTCTGCGAAAGAGAAAGCGGAAAAGACCAGAAGTATCGAAAATCGCCTTTTTGAATTCGCAAATTTTCTCGAATCCAAAATAGTCCTTTTTTACCTGAATAAAAATAATGAAGTCAATACGTGGGGAATTATCAGGCGTAGTTTTGACTACCACAAAATAATCGTGCTTCCTGGTTTTGAGCAATCCAGGCACCGCATGAAGCTTTACAAAGTGGACAATTTCAAAAATGAGCTTAAAGATGAAGGACCCAGAGGCGTTCCGGAGCCGAACCCGGCAAATTGCAAACAAGTTCCGGTGGACAGTATCGACATAGCAATTATACCCGCGGTGTGCCTGGATGAAAAAGGAGGAAGAGTCGGTAGCGGAGAGGGCTATTATGATCGGTTTATCCCAAGGCTTTCAATCACTACCCGAAAAGTGGCATTGGCGTTTGAGGAACAGGTTTTACCTCAGGTTCCCATGGAATCCCATGACAAACATGTCGATATTATCATTACCGAAAACAGAATCATTTATAAAATATGAAAATGGTGAAAGAAGATCTGAAATATGTTCGGATGCGGGAGCAGATGGTCAAAAAACAGATTGAAGCCCGTGGCATTAATGATCCGAAGGTCCTGGAGGCTTTTATTAACGTTCCCCGCCACCTGTTTGTCAGTGAAGCTCTTATGGATCAGGCTTACAGTGATTACCCCTTACCGATTGGAGAACAACAAACCATATCACAACCCTACATCGTCGCCGAGATGACTCAGGCATTACAGCTCACGGAAAATGACAGGGTTCTGGAGATCGGTACAGGCTCCGGATATCAGGCGGCTATTATCGCTGAAATTGCTTATCGTGTCTATACGATTGAAAGAATTCATAAACT
This sequence comes from Desulfobacterales bacterium, assembly GCA_018399715.1. GTDB lineage: Bacteria > Desulfobacterota > Desulfobacteria > Desulfobacterales > SKZT01 > M55B149. The sequence continues at coordinate 1,104 of JAGYNR010000145.1, forward strand.
GCTGGTACAGGCGCGTAAAATATTCGACAAACTGGGATACCATAACATTGTCATGAGGCTGTCAGACGGAACAACCGGATGGAAGGAGGAAAGCCCCTTTGATGCTATCATCGTTACCGCCGGAGCTCCGGAGATTCCCTACAACCTTATTACTCAGCTTTCCATGGGGGGCAGGATGGTGATTCCCGTGGGAGACCAATATTCACAGGAACTGATCAAAATTTACAAAGATGAAAAGGGAATTCGTCAAACTCAAATGGGGTCATGCCGATTTGTGAGGTTAATCGGAGAACAGGGGTGGAAAAACTGATTAACCGGATTTAGCCGCACTTGGAAAATCCGCAAGCGCGGCAGATTAAACATCCTTCCTCGTGAGATAGAACTCCGCCGCACTCCGGACAAATTCCCATGGCTGACTGTTTTTCTACAAAATTTGTAAGCGATGCATTTTTGAGCACCTGAGCGATTGCATCATGGCAGGAACAAATCATTTTTCCGTTTTCCCATGCGGGAGAGGGACACCGAATGCCAATCAACTGCTTGACAATGGCCTCCGGATTTACGCCTGACCGAAGAGCAAGTGAAATCAGGCGGCCTACGGATTCAATTTGAGATGATGCGCATCCACCGGTTTTACCCATTTTTCCAAAGACTTCACAAATACCATTTTCATCTGAATTGATCGTCACATACAGATTCCCGCAACCCGTTTTGATTCGCTCGGTAAAACCTGATGTTCGCCGGGGTCTTGGGCGGGGAACAATTTTGGGAGCCGGCTTTTTTTCTTGCCCCATGGACAACACCTGATCCTGACGACTGCCATTACGATAGATCGTCAGCCCTTTACACCCCTTTTTATACGCCAACAGGTAGGCATCTTTAATTTCCTCCGGTTCTGCCTTGACGTCAAAGTTGATGGTCTTGGAAACAGCATTGTCTGTAAATTTCTGAAACGCCGCCTGAATTCGGATATGCCATTGATGAGAAATTTCATGGGATGTTTTAAAAAGCACACGAATATTTTCGGGAACCTCTTGAATATCTTTCAGGGTGCCCGATTTCATCAGTTGAGATTTTAGGTTTTCAGTAAAGAACCCTTTTTCCTGTGCAATCTTAACAAATAGCGGATGTATTTCGAACAGCTTTTCTCCATCTAAAATCCGACGCATTTGGGCAACGGCAAAAATGGGTTCGATGCCACTGGAGATACCGGCAATAATGCTGATACTGCCAGTCGGTGCAATCGTCGTGGTAGTTGCGTTTCTCATGAAAGGCGTTGCGGCTGAATCATAAACACTTCCTTTGTAACCGGGAAAATTGCCCCGCTTTTCGGCCAGAAGTGCAGATGCCTCCCTGGATTGGTCCTGAATAAAAGACATTATATGTTCAGCCTGTTCAACTGCCTCTTTCGAATCGTAAGGAATTTTCATCTGAATCAGCAGATCCGCAAATCCCATGACACCCAATCCAATTTTGCGGGTCTTTTTACTCATTTCCTCAATAGCCCGCAAGGGATACCGGTTGATTTCCACGACATTGTCAAGAAAATGGACGGCATTGTGGACAGTTTCTTTCAATCGCTGATAATCCGGTTTTTGATGCTGGACCATCTTAGAGAGATTAATCGATCCAAGAGTGCAGGATTCGTAGGGAAGCAACGGCTGTTCACCGCAAGGATTGGTGGCTTCGATGGTTCCCAAAAGGGGGGTGGGGTTGTATTCATTTATCCGATCTAAAAATATAACGCCGGGTTCACCTGTCTGCCAGGCCGAAGAAACGATCTTTTCGAATATCTTTTCTGCGGAAACGACCGTAACCGTCTTTTTGGTTCTGGGATTATACAGGTTGTAATTTTTCTTTTTTTCCAAAGCCTCCATGAACTGACGGGTTAATGCCACCGAAATATTAAAGTTGTTCAGTTTACAAAGGTCATTTTTGGCATAGATAAAACGTTCAATGTCGGGATGATCAACCCGAAGAACCGCCATGTTGGCACCGCGGCGGGTAGCACCCTGTTTCACTGTCTCCGTGGCAACATCATAAACAGTCATAAAAGAAACAGGACCACTGGATACCCCGGCTGTCGACATCACAATATCTTTTGCCGGACGAATCCTTGAAAATGAAAATCCGGTGCCGCCACCACTTTTGTGAATCATGGCCGTATGTTTCAAGGTTTCAAATATCGCCTCCATGGAATCCTCGACGGGCAATACAAAACATGCCGCCAATTGATTCAGCCGTCGACCGGCATTCATTAGTGTGGGCGAATTGGGTAAAAATTCCAGCCGGACCATCATATCAAAAAACTTTTCTCGACTTTCCTCCACGTCGGCATCAGAGCCGAACGTAGCATCAGCGGAGGCTATCGCAGATGCAACGCGGGAGAACATTTCCTCGGGACTTTCCAAAATATTACCGGCGGTATCTTTTTTTAAATATCGTCGTTCCAGAACAATTTTTGCATTTTCAGAAAACTTTGGTGGCATAAATCAACACCTTATCATATCTTCGGGCAAACCTAAAAATTTACCATTGCAGCTCAACATTAAAAACTCCATAAAGGTACGGCCTAAAGGGGATTGACTGCGATATTTGTGAAACGACAGATAAAAGTTCCGTTTTAAATCCAAATCCGCTATGGTCAAAGCTTCTAGTGCATTGGCCGTCAGGTCCTGCGTTACCGATACCGGAGATATAATCGATACACCAATATTGCCCTTTATTCCCTGTATGACAGCTTCAGTACTCCCCATTTCAGCGACAATATTTAAATCACCAAAGTTGATACCTTGTTTTTTAAAACTTTTTTGAATCGTTCTTAAAGTTCCGGAACCTGTTTCTCTGGAAATAAACGGCTCTTTTATTAAATCCTGAATCGTAACGGATGTTCTGCCGGTCCATTTATGGTCAGCAGGAATCACCAGCCGCAGCTCGTCTTCTATGAGTATTTGCTGTTGTATGCTCTTGTTCCGGGTAACGGCTCCTACAATTCCAATTTCGATCCGCCCGCTGTAAATACTATCTATAATTTCGTCGGTATCTCCATTTAAAATGCTGACAGTTACTTCCGGGTATTGTTCCATAAATGCACCGATCATCCTGGGCAGAATGTATACGCCGGGGATAGTGCTGCCGCCAATCATCAACCGCCCTTTAATTTTTCCATGAAATTCCGCCAGAGCTGTCTCCATCTCATCTCTCAAATGAATCAGGTGTGATGCATACCGGTAGAGAATTTCGCCGGCTTTTGTCGGCACCGCCGCTTTGGCAAGACGGTCAATAAGCCTGTATCCAAAATGGTCTTCCAGGTCTTTGATATGGCTGCTAATTGTCGGCTGGGAAAGAAAGACAGCTTTTCCGGCTTCGGAAAAGCTTTTTAATTCTACAACTTTACAGAAAATGTTTAGCTGCCATAAATCCATATCATACAATATCTGTTTTAAAGCTCGGATCTAGTGCCTGAACGAAAACTGTCTTTTTCACCAATACTTGCGTCAGACTCAAATTTTAATCCTCGAAATATTCAATGTATGACTGTAGTTAAAATGTTCGTCTTCCTTGATCTTAACGAAAAATCCTAGTTTTCGTTCGGGCACGATCTAAGTTCTTCAAATCTTTCTATCAGCTTTTGTTGAACGTACGCCGGAACCATACTGGTGATATCACCGCCAAAATGTGCTGCTTCTTTTATAATGGAAGAGCTGGTAAATATCCATCTAAGCCCGGTAATCAGAAACACTGTCTGAA